>NZ_JADEXT010000021.1:0-122194 GCF_015206985.1 Nostoc sp. LEGE 12447
CAGCATGGCCTGTAATCGGCATCTGGTTCACCGCCTTGGGTGTAAGCACAATGGCGTTCAACTTGAACGGTTTCAACTTCAACCAATCAATCATTGACTCTGAAGGTCGTGTGATTGCAACTTGGGCGGATGTAATCAACCGCGCTAACCTCGGTATGGAAGTAATGCACGAGCGTAACGCTCACAACTTCCCTCTAGATTTGGCATCTGCTGAATCTGCTCCTGTTGCTCTTTCTGCTCCTGCTATCAACGGTTAATTCTCAAGCATTAACTCAATTAGCTAAATAAGAAAGCGCTCTCCCACTTCGGGAGGGCGCTTTTTAGTTGTAAGCTGTTACACAAATAAGATTGCACATCAACTGGTGAGGTTGTCCTTTGTCAATTGTCCTTTGTCCTTGGTAAACACTTTTGACAAATGACAAATGACTAATGACTAATGACTAATGACTAATGACGGTCTACACGGAAAATATTGCAATATGTAGGCGCGTTAGCTTAATTATGACAGCGCATTCTTACTTGATCGTCTGGTAGTGTAAAAACAACTCACTTCCAACTTGACGAGTTTCGATGAGTTCCAGATGAGGAGCAACAGTGGAAATAAAACCCTCTCCCTCCACAGGGGTAGGAGCATCCTTTCCTCCATAAATGACGGGCCAGATTGTCAACCACCAATCGTCAATTCGCCCAGCCTTTACTAGAGATGCTGTTAAATAGCCTCCTCCTAAAGCAACGACCTTGTGAATACCGCGCTCTGCCATCAAGCTGTAGGCTCGATTCCAGTCCAGGTCTGTATCTCCCAAATCAATTAATTCAGCCAGTTTTTGCAAACTTGTTGTATCAGAACTACGCTCTAAACCAGTCCGTGTCGTAAATATCCATCGCTCAATGTCCTCGCTCAAAAAAGGGGAGTCCAGCGATAGGTCAAGGGAACCTGAGACAACACAAACAATAGGCTGGCGAGACTGACCCCGAGCCTCGCGCGCTGCTAATAATTCGGGATTGCGAATTGAAAAAATTACGTCTCCAGCCCGAATCGTTCCTGCTCCTACCAGGATTAGATCAGCAAGTGAGACTTCATACTCTACGTGTGCTTGATCGGCTGCATCAGGATTACCGCCTGCTTGAGGATCTACGGAGCTAATCTTTCCATCGACCGTCATGGCAATAACTACAGTTGTTTGGATAGCTGACATGATTACGTTCTGACAGTTCTTTATAATTTTATCTTTTTGAATTCTTTGCCATGAATCCCCAATGGAGTATAAATGGGAAAATTAGCCACTGAGGCAATATGAAATTCTTAGAATGGCTGTGTCAGCGCTATCCGTCACCTCCTTATCTGGCAAGCGTTTTGACCCTGGATATTTTTTAACTGGAACTCCCTTATCCGAACCGTATTGCCTGCCACCTTTATTCTTGGACAGGTAAAATAATCTCAAATTCTGTCCCCTGTCCTAACTTAGAAAGGACGTTAATTTGTCCGCCATGAGTTGACATAATAGAGTAAGCTACGGTCAGTCCTAATCCCGTTCCTTTACCGACAGTTTTTGTTGTAAAGAAGGGGTCAAATACTTGTTTTTGCATTTCATCAGAAATTCCAGTTCCATTATCGGCAATGCAAATGCTCACACTCTTGGTTAGAGAATTGCTCAGTTCGGTACGAATTGTAATAGTAGGAGTTGTGATTTTTGCTTCATTTAAGGCATCAATAGCGTTATTCAAGACATTCATGATTACCTGATTGATTTGTTTGGCGTGACAACTCACTTTTGGAAGATCGGTATAGTTTTTGATGATGGCAATTTTGGTGAGTCGATGTTGCAGAATTAACAAAGTATTATCAATTCCATCATGAATATTTACGGCTTTGATATCTGCTTCATCAAGGCGGACAAAATTCCGCAGAGATAAGACAATATTTTGAATGCGTTGACTACCCTGTTCTATTGAATCTATTAGATTTGGTACGTCTTTGATTGTGTAATCTAAATCCTTTTCCTGGAAATAAGTTTGAATTTCAGTAGTAGGTTGTGGATATTGATGTTGATAGAGCCTAATACCACTTAGCAAGTCCTGGAAATAATTTTTTAGATGGCTAATATTGCCGGCGATAAAGTTGACTGGGTTATTAATTTCATGGGCAATGCCAGCAACCATTTGCCCTAAACTCGACATTTTTTCAGCATGAATCAATTGGGCTTGGGTTTGTTGTAATTCCTGGAGAGTATGCGACAATTGCTGATTTTTGCTGTAGAGTTCTTGGGTACGCTGCTCTACTTTTTGCTCTAGAGTATTGTAGAGTAGGGCATTTTCGAGGGAAATCGCCGCTTGAGTGGTTAATAATTGTAGTACATCTAGGCGATCGCCCGCAAATGCACCCATTGTTAGCTGATTTTCTAAATACAAAATCCCCAGTAAGTGCCCTTGGTTACGAATTGGCATACACAGCGCACTTTTGGGTTGATGCTGGCGCATATATTCCCCAATCACACTAGGCAGATGGGTTTTGAGATCGTCAATTACAACTGTTTCTAGGGTATTTTTCACATACTGAATCAGTTTGACTGGGACATTAGGATGATTATCTAAAGGTGCTGTTTGCAACATAGTATCTTCTAAGGTGGCGATCGCCCGCACTTGCCATGACCCATCTTGAAAGAGAATTAACGCACATCTATCAGCGCCAGCATTTTCGAGAATAATCTGAGTTAGCGTCTGGATTAATTGATCTAAGTGAATTGCGGTAGAGATTGCTTGGGAGGCTTTAAAAACAGATCCAAAGTCCAGCACTGAATTGACGCTACTGGATGAACTTGATATCTGGGTTGAGGAGTGATTAGAGGTACTGGATATTACAGTATTACATAGTGTTTCTTGCGAGTTGAGTTTGAGGTTTTTCTGTTGCACAATCACTCGCAAAAGTTCTGGGTAACGTCGTTCTAAATTTTCTAGTTTGGTTTTTGCACCCCAACGGGCATAGGAGTAGTAAGCTTGTTCCATGTATGCTTGGGCAACTTTTTCTTTGCCCCAGTCGAGGTAGAAGTTGGCAGCCAGTTCATTGCTAAGTGCTGCTTCTTGGATGTAGCCATTTTTTTTTGCTCCAGCAATGGCAAGGTCGTAAAATTCCATTGCTGCGGTTTTTTGTGCCAGTATCCGATACTTTTCTGCCTCCACCAACTGGAATCGATGCAGATGATTCATGGGTGCATAATTTGCCCACTGTTGCATCGTGTCCTGATTTTCTGCTACCTGCTGTAAAATTCTCTGTTGTTCTTCGGCTAGCGATGTCGGAAATAAAGCCAGTTGCAGCAGCGAATCATAAAAGTTCAATATTGGAAGATTCACCGTAGCATATCCTGAACCGGAATATTGTTTGGCTTTGACAGTATATTCCACTGCCAAATCCAATGCTTGAAACAGATAACAAAGCATCAATTTGTTGACAAAGAAATGCCACAAAGCAGCGCCATCATTACTTTGCTCATGTAAAGTCAGCATTGACCTTTCATCGTAGGCTGCGCCAACTAATTCCCAAGGAGTAGTTTTTGACTCGATTAAATTCAAGACTACTTGGTAGTAAATATTGTTGTAATTGAGTGTATGTTTTTGGTTGATTTTTTCTATTGCTGCCCCATAAATCCCTAATTCATCAGCTAATTTGGTTAATTCTTGACCAGCAATGTAAGCTTGCAAGCAATAAAGGTGGGCAGCATAACTAGCATAAATCAAATCCCCACTATCTAACCCACTGGTATAGGCTTGTAGTAATGGCTGGAGCATTGCTGTTACAGGCTCTTTCCAATGGGCGACACAAAGATGAACGACTACGAGGACTCTTGCTTCGTGTTCCCGATCTTGAAACTTAGACAGCAGTTGCAAGGCTAACTTCCCAAATTCATAACCTGTTGAGATACCGCCTGGTTGACCACAAAGCATGAGTCCATACCCTGAGTAAGCGAAGCTAGAAGCGGAAGTATTTCCGTATTTTACAGAAAGAGCAACTTTCTTCAGCACCACCAAACGATGAAGTTCAGGTTTTGCCATATAAGCAGGAGTTGTTACTTTAACTAAAACACGCAAGGCTGCACGTAATTCGGGATTCTGCATCTCTGGCAAATCAACCAATTCAGCAACTGTTTTGCCACTTAAGCTAGCTTCAGTTTCTTGCAAAGCCAGAACAAAATCTGATGCCGTTGGTTCTTGAGGGAACTCAATGCCCAGCAACTGCAAAAATTGCATAGCTGTATCGATAGCTACCAAAAATTTTCCTTGAGCTATGTAAGCTTCAATTTTTACCTCATAAACTTTAGCTGTATCAACGATCGCTTTTGCGTGTTGTAAAATTTCCTGGGCGAAATCTTCCATTGCGTCAATTTCGCCACATAGAAAACTGGTTTCGGTGGCTTCGTTATACAAGCTTAAGGTCAGATTGTAGTCAGATTCCCAAGGGTTAAATGGTAGTAACTGGATACCTGTTTTCAGATAAGCAATGGCTGAACTGTATGCAGTTGAGGCTTTTGCCTTTTTCCCAGCCATGAGATTTAACTGTGCGAGTTCATGGCGTTCTGTAGGTTGATGGTAATGTTCAAGCCCAATATTTAGCTGATTAGCGATCGCAAAAATCTGATTTTCTAGTTCAGCTTCCGGGGTATTTTGCCACAGCAGGCGACCGATTTTGACATGGGTTGTCTGTTTATGATCTTCATGAATCAGTGAGTAAGCGGCTTGTTGGACGCGATCGTGTAGAAATTTATATGTTACAGAATGAGCGATTTCCTGATTAGTTGCTTGATTTTCGTGCCCTGCATAAAACTTATAAACTTCGCTAGTTGGCAAAATCAAGCCGAACTCTAATGCTGCCCATAATGCGGCGGCGGTTTCGGTTGGGGATTGTTGATAAACAATTGCCAATATATGCAAATCAAATTGATTACCAATACAAGCCGCCAGCTGATTTAAATGGTAATCCCCCTGTCAGTAATTCGTAAAAAGTTACACCCAAAGAATAAAAATCTGTGCGATAGTCAATTCCCCGATTCATTCTTCCAGTTTGTTCTGGGGAAATATAAGCAAGTGTTCCTTCTAATACGTTGGGACTGATTAAAGTTTGAGTTTCTCTTGGCAGTAGAGATGCAATACTAAAATCGATTAATTTAACTTGTTTTGTTTCTGGATTAATCAGAATATTGGCAGGTTTAATATCTTTATGAATAATGCGATTGCGAATTAGAATATCTAAGGTCTCACACAGAGATATAGCCAGGGGCAAAAATTCCCTAAGTGAATGTTGCTTTGCGCCCATCTCTGTTTTCAGGGAAATTCCCCCAAAGTCTTGCATTACGAGCGCATAGCCATTCTGGTAGGATTCCAGGCTGTAAGTTTGGACGATCGAGGGTGAGTTGAGATTTTTAGCGATCGTGTATTGATTGCGAAACTGTACTAGTTCAGAAAAACTGGGATAAGGATTTTTCAGCAGTTTGATGACTACAGGCTGTTGGTCACTCTCTCGAACTGCTCGATAAACTAGGGTTCTAGAACCGTTGTAGAGTTCTTCGCTGACTTGATAGCCGGGAATGGTAACTACACTGCTAATCATAATTCTTTTGAATTTTTAAGACCTTAGCATTTAGTGTTCCCAGATCCGCCCCATCAGTCAGAGATTAAGGTAAAGGGATTTCTTAGCTTTGACTACTCCCAAATCTTGATTCTCGCAGCGAATATTTAATCGGTTCATCTACTTTCTTTTTGTAGCAGGTAGCGATCGCTATCTGTGCCCGATTTTCTGATCCCATTGATTCCACTTCTTGCAAAAGTGCTTTTTGCACTCTTGTCGGAAAAGGGGAAAGGTAAAATACAAAACCTTTCCCCCAAACCCAACAAGTATTGCTTACTAAATTGAAGCTGTATTGAATTTTAGAATACCTTGCGTTCAGCCAAATGGGATAGAACATCTTGGTATGAGAACCAAACTTGCCGCAACTGCTTGCGGGCGAATAATTTCAACTGATCGCCAGCAGAGGCTGAACCTGGTTGAGTTGCATTAGCATAACTGGTAAGCGCCATCGCTTTTACAGGTTGAGAAAATTCAATCGCAGCAATATAAGAATCACCAGAAACAGATTTGAAGCGCCCGTCTGATAGTGGAACTCAGATATCGCTGACGTTAGCAGCTTATGATATTACAAAGACCAATATACCGACAGTTGATCCTGATAATCCTGATGTATTCTTTGCAGTCGGAGAGGTAAAAAGTCGCGGAATTGAACTGGATGTGGCAGGAGAAATTACACCCGGTTGGAAGATAGTAGCTTCTGGTTTCCTAAATGATGCCTATGTCAGCGAAGACAACGATCCTTCTTTGAAAGGTTCGCGTTTGGTAAATGCACCCTATCACGGCGCTAGTCTATGGACAACTTATGAAATCCAGAGTGGTGATTTGCAAGGGTTCGGTTTTGGTGCAGAGTTATTTTTTATAGGCGATCGCATTACTAACCAGAGCGATCCGTTTACTCTTCCTTCCTATGTTAGAACCGATGCGACTATCTTCTACAAACGTAATGATTGGGGAGCCGCACTCAATTTCAAAAATCTGTTTGATGTGAAATACTACGAAACCAACGGCTTTTATGTATTCCCACAAGCACCTTTTACAGCTCAGGGCACAATTTCATTCAGTTTTTAAATTCTCTTTAAACCTCATTTTAGTAAGGCGAGGGAGAAGGAATCAGTTTTCTTCCCCTTTATCAGGAGGAATGAGAAGGGTAATCAATGTATGTAAAGGATATCTGCAATGAAATCCAAGACATTCCGTAACTGGGCATTTACTCTACACCGCTACCTCGGTTTAGCTATGGGATTTGTGCTGATTATAATTGGCTTGACAGGTAGTTTATTGGTCTTTCAGAAGGAAATTAACCACTTTTTAGTAGCCCAACAGTTTGGATATATCTCTCCCCAAGAAGCGCCAATGTCTCTAGAGTCAGTGGTAAATACTGTGAAAGCGGAATATGATTCATCCCGAAAGGACTTAAAACTCAATAAAGTCTATATCCCTTCAGAGCTAAATGAACCAATTATGTTTGCCTTCGTTGATCCTGATGACAAAGGGATAGATGTTTTTGTCAATCCTTATACTGGTGCAATCATGGGTGAGCAATCGGACAGAACATTGATTCTTCTGCTGTATGAACTCCATTATAATCTGATGGCTGGAGACATTGGGCGATCGCATCCTCAACTCTTTTATTCCCCTACACTATGGTACCTTTGGCGGTTTATCCACGCGCATTCTCTACGTATTTGTTGGATTATCACCCTTGATTTTATTTATAAGTGGCTTTGTCATGTACCAACATCGCTACCGAGAAAAATCTGTCCGCCACAATCAGGTAATAGAACTATCAAAGAACCATCAAGATTAATTGAAGGTTAATTTGCCAACCGCCACAAACCTATAATTTAAGACTCATACAAGTGCGTATATTCATCATTATTTGGCTTGGTCAAACCGTTTCTATTATTGGTAGTGGGATGACTGGCTTCGCATTCACTATCTGGATATGGGAACTAACGCATCAGGTTACAGCAATAGCGTTGTTTGGGTTGTTTGCACAATTGCCACAAGTATTGATTGCTCCGATCGCTGGGTTTATTGTAGATCGTTGGAACCGTAAATATCTGATGATAGTTGGGGATACAGTGAGTGGTGTTGTAGCGATCGCTCAGTCCATTGTTATAGAAAAACATGGCGGAACTTTGAATGTGAATTCTACTCCTGGCCAAGGAACAGAATTTGTGATTACTTTACCGATTCTGGCTTAGACTCAAAGTTAACTTGGTCGAAAACAGGAATTAACAGAGGAAGAACGAGCAGTCATTAGCGGAGGGTATTTTTACAAGTGCGATCGTTAACGTTTAACTTTCTTAAACTTCTGATCAGATTTCAGTTTCCTGCTGTTAAGGAAATTAATTGCAACCAATTAGCTCAATTACTGTTGGATTCTGCAAAGCCACGGCCATTACTGCTAGATGCACGAAGTCAAACAGAATATGGGGTAAGCCACATCAAAACAGCAGTGTGTATAGATCATCTAACACCTGACTTAGCAGCACTTTCAACAGTTTCAAAAGATAGACAAATTGTTATCTACTGTGCTGTTGGCTACCGGAGCGCCAAATTAGCCCAACAGCTTGAGCAAGCCGGGATGAAGTGCATTTATAACTTGAGCGGTGGGATTTTTCAGTGGGCAAATGAAGGGAGGCTTATTTTTAAAGACGAGCATCAGACACAGCTTGTACATCCTTATAATGCAATATGGGGAAAACTGCTAAAACCTACAAACCATGCTCAGGAGTGGTAAATTTTAAGTAAATACATTTGTTTATCCTAGTATCAAATTCTTAATAAAACTACTCTTGCTGCATGTCTCAAGTTTCGATTGTCATTCCGACTTTAAACGAAGCAGTTAGCTTAGGGCGTACATTGCGCCAACTGACTTTACTTAATCCTCCTGCAAAGGAAGTGATAGTGGTAGATGGTGGCAGCGAAGATGAGACAGTGGCAGTTGCAAAACAATGCTTCGGGTTATTCGATCAGTCGCTATGTCTACAAGTTATCTCATCTGAGCAGCGTGGGCGTTCTATTCAGATGAATTACGGTGCATCGGCTGCAACGGGAGATATCCTTTGCTTTCTTCATGCAGACACTTGGGTGCCGGATGACCTAATCACTGTAATAGAGCAAACCTTAGCAGAGCCAACCATTGCCTGTGGGGGGTTTATTTCTCTGATGAGTGGATCTCAAACCACTCGCTGGGGTGTCTCTCTACATAATTATCTCAAAACCTATTACGCACCACTGTTATTTAAACCGTACCTGTTTTTTCGAGGATTACGTCTTTTGTTTGGAGATCAGGTAATGTTTTGTCGTAGTACTGACTTTTGGGATTGCGATGGATTTGATCAGGCATTGCCGATTATGGAGGATGGAGATTTATGCCTGAAATTGGCTAAAAAAGGGCGTATTTATCAGGTAAACCGGATTGTGCAATCTTCAGATCGACGCGTCGCAAAATGGGGTAGCTTCAAAGCAACTGCAATTTACCTTTATATCGGTTTTTTGTGGGGGATTGGCGTTGATGCAAATTATCTCAAACAATTTTATCAAGATATTCGCTGATTCAGGCTCCAGTCATAGTAGAGATAGGAAATCGGCGTTGAGGCTTGCAAAGGCAAATCTGTTTCTAGGTAAGAGCGGATATATTCTGGAATGGAGGATGTAACCTTGAGAAAGTCTTGACGATACCATTTAAAGATTTTGCTACAGTAGAGCGTTTTACTATCTGAGTCATAACGGACTTTTTCAGGATTATTAATAAAGCGACGGGTGTCTTCATCTAACTGCTGAGTAACTTGTTCAGGAAAATAAGCTCCAGCACGCAGTAATGGGCAACCAACCGAAGCGCAGACAATTGCAAAATGAATTCGCGGCTCCTGTAATTTCTCCCGCAGAATAGAGTTCTCTATTTGGGCTAAACTGTAACGTTCGTCAAATATATAATAACTACGACGTTGAAAGAACCACAAAAAAGCCAGCCAGTTGGGAATGCCTAAGATTTGCGGACGAATTGACTCAAGTGGGTACATCTCCAAAATTGCCGAAATAGTGAACGCATTGTAAAGATTGATCCACAATGCCAATTGCTCAAAAGTGCTGCAATTAGATGTAAAATCCAGATTTGCTTGACTTGACAACCAATCTCCTAGCGCTTGAGGTTGCTCTGTTTTCCAAGCAAAATAGTCTACACGACCCTGTTGATCAACATACTGACGCAATAACCTATCCCAAGGCTCAAAATCAATCATTATCGCTGTGTTTAGGGAATTCCAGTAAAAAAACATCCCATCCCTGTGTTTGGGTAGGGGCGTAAGGTCTTGCACCCCTACTACAAATATACAAATTTATTACACGGTGGCGTTGAAAATTGGGAATTGGTTTAATAATTTAGCCTCTAAAGTGCTAAATCTGAAACAGAAAAACATGGTAGAGCCTGTTAGAAACCTATTATGTTTACTTTTACATTCAAGTAGGGCAAAGTATGATTGCTTTAAGATATTTTGCATTCTTTGTACTACTATTAGCTGGACTATTATCAGCAATTAAGCAAATGAGTCTTGCTTTAGATGAAGGAAATCTTGAGCAGTTCACTCTTTGGACAGGTATTGCCTCTATCATTGCAGGTTTACCAATTATATTGTGGTAAATCTCAGGTAAGCAGATAGTTTTTTAACTAGGTATATTTATACTTTATAAATACGTTTGATGATGGAGAAAAACCAATAATCGGGCAACAATTTACGTAGCATAAGCAAAATGGGCGCAGGTTGACCAACGGGATAGCGCATTTTATAACTACGATCAATGGCTGCTTTAAATATTGCCTGAGCAACTAATTCTGGAGGCTCTCCTTTTCTTCCCGCTTCTTGGGATACCCTTTGTGCAGTATCTACTAATGGTTGATACATGGGCAAATCATCACGCACGATCGCTCGATTATTTTCGTAAAATTCGGTTTTAATCACACCTGGTTCAACAATTTTAATTTTGATATTGAACGGTTCTAATTCATATTGCAAAGCTTCACTAAACCCTTCTACCGCCCATTTGGAACTGTGATAAATGCTATACAAGGGGAAAGTAATTCGTCCTCCCATACTGGCAATTTGAATAATAGTGCCACCGCCTTGTTGACGCAGATGAGGAATGATCGCTTGTGTGATTCGCATCAACCCAAAGACGTTGGTATTGAATTGTTTGGTGATTATTTCATCAGTCATGGCTTCAAATACACCATCTACACCATAACCAGCGTTATTTACTAAAACATCAATTTGACCAAAATCTTGGATGGCAGAAGCGATCGCAGTTTGAATACTATTATTATCTGTAACATCTAAAAAATATACTTTGATGTTAGAAAATTCACGGAAATTCTGGTCTTGGCTGGGGTTTCGCATCGTGGCTGCAACGTTCCAGCCTTGTTGCGCGAAGTATATGGTAGTGAATTTCCCAATTCCACTGGATGTTCCGGTGATGAAAACTGTTTTGGGCATGGGTATTAAGGGGTTGAGTGAGATGTAAAGAGGCGAAGTTGTGCGTCTCTACATATATGATTTTTTAAACTCGGAGGGTTTGTGGTTTGTAGCAATCCTCCAAAATTCAATACCGTTCAGTTAAGGACAAGACTTAGCGAAAATTAAGAAAAAACGAACCGCAAAGGACACAAAGGACACAAAGGAATAAGATTTTCAGAGAGTTTTTGCGTAAGTCCTGAAAGGTTTTTGGCACTAACTGAACCGTATTGCTCCAAAATTCACCAATACATATTTCTCAGAAACCCTTGTAAAATATGGATTTTTGAATTTTGGATTGGTATTAGACGCTGTTTTGTTTGATGATATCGCGGTATAAGTTAGCGGCTGGGGTTGGTTGGCGTTTGAGTTCTGGGTCTGTATCTAGGTCAATGTGATATAGCCCAAAATCGCTATCTGGGCCAAATTTCAGACCCCACTCACGGTTGGAGGTGATACACCAAGAGACATAACCGATGACGTTTATCCCGTCTTGACGGGCGCGTTGCACTTGTTGGAGATGCTGGCGAATGTAGTCTTCACGCTTGACGACTTTATCGGCTACTTCTACACAGCCATTCTCAATAATCATAATTTCTTTATCGGGGAATAACTGGGCGTGAAATTTGAGCATATCGTAGAGAACACCAGACCAAACTGGCGCATTACCAAAACGTCCAAAAGCAGCATCCATTAATTGTTGAATGCGGTTGAGTCGGAGATTGCTAATGCCCCAATAATAGTCAAAACCAACAAAATCTTGTTGACCTACACATTCTTGAGGACAGAGGAATGTGGGTAATTTCCCAGCCATACCTAAGTGCCACCAGTTACTTGTCAGCGATGTGGAAAGTACGCTGAAAATCTTGAAAATTGGGTCAAAGATGCGGGTGAGCGATCGCAGTACGGGTAAACGTTGTTGGGTGGAAACGGCAACAAATTTCACTTTACTGGGATCGCCGAAGATTTGCTTGGCGATTAAACGTGCTAAATCAATCTCTAAGCCGCTAAATTCTCCGGTTTTGGGGTCGCGGTAGCCAAACCCAGGTACGTTTTCTTTGACTGCGACAACTAAATAACCACGGTCTTGAATGCGTCGCAGTGGTGTACCGGGTTGAGGCTGTCCGATAGTTGGACTAGAAGATCCGCCTGTGGTGATGTCAGCTAGGGTTGAACGTCTACCGATTTTCGGTACAACTGGGACGGGTTGATTGGGGAAGTAATGACTATAGCTAGCTTGCCAAGCCCCGGATTCTTTAAACTGTCGCACTACTGTATCTACAATATTCAATAGGGCGCGATCGCCTTTAACTACAGCTGCGCCATAGTTCTCTACTGTCAGCCCTTCATTATTTTTACCCACCAGTCGATATTGCCCTGGGTGTTGTCTCATCAGACCCAAGAGAATTGTGTCATCTGCAAGAATGGCACTCACTTGCTCATAATCCAAGGCTTGCAAGGCATCAGCGTAATCTTCTACTACTTTGACTTCAACTCTGGGTAACAGGTATTCTATGGTAGATTCTGCCGTCGAACTTTTGACAACTGCTACTGTTTTCTGAGCCAGATTTTCTGGTTGCTGAATGGGACTGCTGGCTTTGACTAAGAGAAATTGTCCCGCCTGATAATAAGTTTCCGAAAACGCTACTTGCTGTTGTCGCTCGGCGGTAATAGTCAAATTAGCAATGACAATATCAACTTTTCCCTTTTCCAACAAACTGCGCTCAGTAAAACGTTTACCCTGAGAAATCATATCTTCGGGACGACGCAGATTAGTAACATTGCGATCCACCAATTTCTGCAACCATAGAGGCAGACCCAATAACATGGGGTTTGCTCCCACTTGAGCATCTGGGTTGTACTCTTTGAGGATATTTCTGGCGCGTGTATGGGAGACAAACAAATTCCGCATAAGTTTCTGCACGGCGGTCATTTGATCGGCAATAGTTGCACCACGCTCCAAACCTGGGGGCATAAAATAGGCTCTTTCCCACCAAGGTTTGATGTAACCGTAAATTAATTGACTAGGTTCGTTAAAGCTAATCCAATAACGTGCTAAATGACCCAAACGCTTGGCGACTTCTGTGGCGTAGTTAGCAAAAATAGCTGGAAATTCTGGCGCAGTTAAACCCCCCCGTGCTTCTACATGGATGGGATGGGTGAAGTGATGCAGAGTTACAATTGGTTCTAAACCATGCGATCTGATAGTTTCAATTACTTGGCGATAATGTTCAAAAGCTTCTTCACTGAACTTACCGGGTTCAGGTTCTACCCGTGACCAAGCGATCGAAAACCGGAAGGACTTGCAACCAAGGGATTGAGCTAAGGCAATATCTTCAGCGTAGCGATGCCAAAAGTCAGTGGCTCGACCCCTGACCGTAATACCGCGACGACGTTCCCATACATCCCGAATATCTTCAAACTGGGAATCGTAAGCTTCACACTGATGGTCAGCAGTTGCAACACCGAATAAGAATGATGAGGGTAAAGGCGTAAGGCGATCGCTCATGTTAATTTCTCCTGAAAAGTTGTGAAAGAAGGCAGAAGGCGGGACAATACTTTTCGGTTAAGGGGGAAAGGGGAAAGGGAAAAGGTTTGAATTTCCCTTTCCCCATTACCCTTTAACCTTTCCCCAGAGCAAAAGAGAGATTATTGGGTTTAACCGAAAAGTATTGGAAGGCGGGAGGCAGATCGCTTTTAGCGTCTCCCTTTGGGAGAAGGCAGGAAGGATTCAAGAGAAAATTGCACAACTAAACAATGAAAATGTATTTTCCCTACATCCTTAAACCTTTATACTCCACTCAGCAGAGGTTTAATTTGGAATTTACGGTTGGTAAGTTTCCCAAATATTGCCCCAGAAAAAACTACCAAACTCTGCCAATAATGTAGTTTTCTCTGTCAGTGACTTGGCGTTAGTGATTCGCCACCCGGAAACGCACTTGGCTATGTCACCCACATCTAGGGTTAAAATTCCTGCACCGATAATGGGACTGTTTTCATCTGTACCTTGATGTAGGTAAGTATAGATAGTTGTCATATCTTGCCACAAATCAAATCCCGGATCATTATGCAGTTCTTTCTTGCCTACTAAGTAATAATCTTGATTACTATGTTCAAAAGCAAGTTCATAAGTAATGTATTTATATCCGGGATTATGGTTATGAGAAAACAGGTTAAACACGCCTCTTTTGAGGGGAATGTGTTCGCCAAAATCTGCAAAACTAATGTTGCCAGCAATACTAGCAGTAAAAGTGCTATCACTCAAAAAACGTTTTAAGTCACAAATGTTAATTGTCAGTTGCAATGAGAGTGAGGAATTGTGCGTTTTGCCTTTTGCTGCACCCTGAATCGGGTCAGTCTCATTTAAAACAAACGCACCCGCCATCCTTTCGCGAAAAGTCATTCCTGGCAAATTGTCGTGCATTCGGGTCACGTTTGGCTGGAAGGGCAATCCTGCGGATGACATGGTTTGCAAATATTGTTTAGCATCGGCGTAACCCATATCAACCAAAGTTGCACCATCAATGTTTCCCAAATAGTAATCAGGATCAAGAGGTAAAGGATAAGCGGGTTTGATGAGATGGAGTTTGATTGGTTGGGTATGTCCGTAGACTGTCTCCCCTTGCAAAATTCTCTGGTTGATTTCATTGATGCGATCGCACTCTTCAAAAAATGCCCCGTTCGCACTCAGTTCCATCATGTGGACATATTGATTAAAAATTCCCGTTTGATATTCGCTACTATTGCCAATGCACCACAATACCCAAAGTTCATCTGCACCCCGGCGCACCGCTTCCATGAGATTAACATCTTTAATCCACACGGAATCCATGTAGAGATAATCGCCTTTCTGTACAGGTGGCATAAAGATGGGGAGAGAAATCCCCGCAACCAATAAATCTAAATCTAGGCGATCGTGGGAAATGACTTCATTCGTTTTGTGGGTAAAGTTGCAAACATTAAATGTACCTTGCATTCCCTCCGAGGCATTGATTTTGCTGATATCAATTCCCAAGTGGGGGAAAACGCGATCAATAATGCCGTCTGCATCTCCCATAGACAACAAATCCCAGGCTTTGAGGTATTTTTCTAGAGGGATAAAGGAGACAAAATCTTTAACATTCAAAGTCCGCCAGCGATCGCACATCTCAATCGGCGATAGTCCAGATAGCAGCATTGCTAAATTCATCGTACCGCCCGAAGTACCATCCGCATGATTAAAACACAGTCCTGATTCGAATAAGGCGCGGATAGCTCCAGCTTGGTAAGCTACACGCATTCCACCACCAGCTAAGATCAAGGAACGTTTATTCCCTGAGTATGTTGGTTCAGGAGTGCCGTAAGGTTTATGCGGTTGGTTGCTCATAAGTGTATCCTGGTGTAAAAGTACGCAAGCGAAACAAGTACCAGAAAATTAATACTCCTGATAACAGGTCAAAACCAGCAATTAGCAGCGCGAATGGGGAAAAAATTAGCTTGATAACAGCCAAACAAACGGCTATTGAAGCACCAAATTTTTGTAATCCTGCCCAAATTAAGACAATAGGTTGGGGTTGTGGGCTGATTAATGCTTGTAACAGTGCGCCGTTAAACAGCAGCATAAACATACCGATGATGGCAAAAAAATGCTGGCTAGTCGGGGTTACTTCTGCTGAGACAATGTAGAGTATTAAACTAGGCAAAACCATTTGCAACAATCCACTCACAATGGTGAAAATGGCAATGCCAATTAATGATAAGTGGAGTACTTTACCGTTATTCATCATATTTTTGATTAATTTTTAAGTGGTACTACATACATCTCGGCTTGATCATCCTTGGGCAAAGCCTTTGGCGCTGGTAGCCATTCTTGACCCAAACCTAAATTAACTACACTTTCTAAACCTTCTGGTTGTTGTGTAGGGGGTGTGTCGTAGCCAAGAAACCAACTTTCCAAATGGTCATCTAGCATACCTGTGATTTCCGGGAAAAAGCCTGTAAATATAGGTTCGGGGCTAATCTCTAGGTGTTTTAGTGATTGGATACGGGGATGATCGCCTATGGTAAGTTTGGCTGAACCTGGTTTGAACAGCGAAAATCCCAATTTCCCTTGAAAGTAAATCACGGATTTCATCAACATCCCGCGAAATGCACAGTAGTTTGCTGCACCCATTTTCAGGGGAAACCAAGCTTTGGCGGGTTTGGCAACCTCAATTTTCATCACTAGTTGCCCATCTAAATCATATTGACTGCTGACGGTGCGATCGCCAATCACAAAGTCCAAGTTAGCTTGATGTTTGGGCATTCCCCAAATTCCTTTACCACCTTTGACAGAAATTTCAGTACTGACAGGTAAATCAAGTACATACTGCCCAGTGCCGTACTGTTGCATCAATAAAGCAGGTAGTAATGGCGGGGCTGGTTTTGCGCCATGAGTGCAGGCGATCGCAATACTAAATTCGATGTATTTACCAATGTCAGTAATCTGATAATTAATCACCGTGATCACTAACAACCCCTGATTATTCCATAGTCGCAGAGGATGTACTTCTTTGGCTGGAATCAATTCTTTAGCGCGATCGGCGTTAATCGGAAATACCGCCATCAACGCTGGTGTGTGTTCAGAATTAACGGGTAATTGAAAAGGTATGCCATCAACTAGGGCATAAAGTCCTGTTTGTTGTTTTAAACGTTGAGGTATCATATTTTTTCACACATAATTAAATTTATTGATAGAGAGAAGTAACAAAGGTCTAGAGAATAAAATTTGCATTTTTCAAACAGTCTTTTCTAATTCTGCAAGCATTAACGGAAACACATCTTGGGCTGCATTCTTACCCATAAATATGTCTAAATGGCTGTAGTTATCCAGAACGTGTAAAGCATGGTAATTAGGATGCAGAGAGTCAAAATATTTAAAAGTTTCTATCTGACTTTGTGGGAGAAAGCAACGGTTAAGTTGCCCAGCAAAAAATGCAATCCGGGCATCGGTTTTTGGTGGTTGGGCAATAAAATTTTTTGGTAAATTGGGGAAGTTATCAACAGAAATTAGATGTCCACGATTGATGCACTGAGACATTTGTGCGAAAAAACTGAGCGGCACATAAGCGAATTCCTGCTTCAGCCATTCGTGGGTGGCTTCGTTGAGGTTGGCGTGTTCCCACAATGCCGGAAAGCCAGTCCCATAAGTAAAGCTAACTTGTTTGCAGACTGAATTATTACATTCGTGATGCGTAAGACCCACGAACAGAGAGATGATTTTTGCAGCTAGACTTGGTGAATCTATTTGCCATTGTGGGTTTAAATGATCGGTGAGTAAATTGACTGCTGGTACTGCAAAATTGATTTTGAAAGATGACCATGAGGGTACAATCGGATGCAGTGAAACGGCATTGCTAATAATAGTTTTGACTTGTGGGACTAAGCCAGCCACCACAGACATCATGAAACTAGTAGATCCCTGACAATGGATGATAGCTTTGATTTCTTCATAACCCGTTTCTTCGACAATTGTTTTCACCGCTTGTGGATGGTCATTCACTGCGGCTCGGTCAAGTGTCCAATGATTAGGATTTAAGTCAATACTGGCACGCCAGTTTTCTAACCATACGTCATAACCATGAGCAACTAAGTAATTAACTATATTAGTATCCACAGGAGCGCGAAAGATATTGGCTCTGACTCCTGCACCATGCGCTAGTAATACAGGCGATTTAGAAGGAGGGTTTTCACCTCTAACGTTAATTAAGTTGCATTCAAAGCCATCTTTGCTAGTAAAAGGTACTATTCTTTCTCGTAAAGATTGAGTATATGTTGTGGTGTTCATTTTGATAAATTTGTTAATAGATTAGGGCATTGGGCATTGCCTCCTTCCCTCTGCCTCATCGCTCCCAATACGGTTCGGATAAGCATTTTTCACTTTCCTTGTGGTCTGGGTAAAGGGTAAGGGGTAAAGGGGAAATGATGTATTCAAAACATAAGTCCCTTTCCCCTTTCCCCTTTAACCGAACCGTATTGTCATAGCTCCCGCCTCCTAAAGTTAAATGTAGACTTCCGCTAAAGTACCGGCAAAGAAACGACTGAATCTATCTATTGCTTGTAGGCGTTCCCCAACAGTATCTGCGTTGGTAACTTTCATAGTGGTCATTTGTTTGATGAAGTCCATCGGCTGAATTTTGAGAATGCCTTGACCAACGATGGGATCATTTTCACTGTCGCCCTCATAAACGGTGATGAATAGTGTGGTGGTATCAGACCAAACATCGAATCCTGGATCATCATGAATTTGCTTGAAGCCTTTCAAGTAATAACGTTGTCCTGATTGCGTCATCATGTGTAAGCGATAACGCATTTGTCTGGTTTTTTGTTGGCCTTGTTGGACAACAAACAAATTAAAATCGCTATTGGTGACGGTTAGGGCTTCTGGTGATAAAACAGGGGCTTTAACTATACCAACTATTTTCCCTAGGTGTTCGGGGTCGTTGAGTAGTTTGTCTAAGTCATCGGCAATTACTGTAACGGTGAACTCTAGAGGCGAGTTGTCTTGTTTGCCTTGCCAGAATGCAGGCTGATAGTTGTCGTCTTTGACTGCGGTAGAAAAGTAGCCGCGCATGGTCTCGGTGAATTGAATGCCGACTTTGGTAGGACGGGTAGTGTCACCGGTGACTATGGTTGGGGTAGTCAAATCATAATTAATCGTCCAACCCCGGTCTGTAGCAATGAGGGTACAGCAGCGTTCCGCTAGAGCAGAGATTGTCAGTAGTGGATTTACACCTAATGTCCGAGGAACTATTGAACCATCAGCAACATATAAATTTTCGTAGACGTTTGTTCCTTGGTTGCTAGCAAATACTTGTCCCTTATGGTTGACAACACCGTGTTCAGCATCCTCCGCTAAGATACAGCCTCCTAGTGGATGGACTGTAACTAAGTCATGACCAAAGGCATCAGACCAAATGGGATTAGGAATTTGTGTACCACCTAGGGGTTCGGTGGCTTCTGTAAGACGATTATTGACTCGTTGAAAAATGGGTTGACTTCCTACATCTTGCCATTTAATGCGGAGACGGTCATTTTCTAAGTACATTTGTCCGGCTGCATCATCATGGGTCATGACTAAGTAGGTTTGGGTGTTGCGGACTGCACCAGTGTAAGCACCATGAGTCAAACTCTCAACTTCGCGGATTTTTTCTTCGATGCGATCGCCTAAACCAGAGTCGGTGTCCTTACCTAAAATTTTGGCAGCCGCCGCAAGGGTTTGGGGTAATATAGCAGCCAGACCTCCAGGAATTGAGCCTTCTTCAATCACTAGCCCGTTATCTAATTGGGGCTGTTCTCGCATATCTATGATGCCGGTGATACATGGCCCTACTGGTTCTTGGGCATTCTCCGGGCGATCGCCAAAACCAATACCGTTAATTACTTGCTCAGTGTTATAGCCAAAAGCTAGGACATCACCATTCCCTGTAAAATTATGTCCCAATTTCTCAGATACAGCTAAACCAGCAGCTTGAGAACGCAGCAAAATTTCTGTAGATCCCAATGTCCCAGCCGCCAGAATCACAATATCAGCACTGACAAACATTGTGGGAGCGTTAAAGCTTTCTTGGCCTGTGTTTAATAATTGGTAATGGACTAGCCAGCGATTCCCCTGACGTTCAACTCGTCGCACGGAAACTTGTGTATAGATTTCTGCACCGTGGTTTTTTGCATCTGGGAGGTAATTCATCAACACGGTGTTTTTGGCTTTATTATTACAGCCAGAAACACAATCACCGCAGAGATTACATTTGTTTTGTTCTACACCGACATGATTCACCCCATCTTGAAATGTCACATTGATGGGGGGACGATAGAACTTTTCATTCAAATATTTAGACGATTTTTCTAAAGCTTGTAATTTTGGCAGAGGAGGAAAATTTTCGGGGTAGGGAGTAGGTTTGAGCATTTCCTCCGCACGACGATAACCTGAGGCTAATAAAGTCCCAACATCATCACGCAATTCCTTTGGCCAGCGTGAATCTGCAAATACACGCGGTTCAGCTTGTAATGACACATTGGCGTTAACTAAAGATGTTCCACCTAGTCCACAACCAATAAATACATTAATGTCTTTATTCACATGGAAGTCATACAAAGCTGTGTGCGAACCTAGATGATGTTGTGGCAAATCTATCTGCATTTGTGCCAATGCTTTACTTTGAGTTTTGGGATATTCACCAGGTTGGAATTCTTTCCCTCGCTCTAAAATACACACTTGCTGCCCGGCTCGTGCTAAACGCGATGCGGCAATACTACCACCATAACCAGAACCAATAACTACAACTGTATAGTAATTTTTTAAGTTTTCAATCGGGCTGGATAAACGAGTCATTATATTCATCCTTAGCAATTATGGACATGAAAATATACACTCATCTAGATTACAAATGGAGGCAAAAGCTAATCTAATGAGAATTTCTGATGATGTAGTAGGATTTTTAACTACTAGTATTGCAATTCAAAAGCAATCAAAGCTTTTCCAGAAAATTTAAGAAAAATGGTGTCGATAATAATTTGTTGCCTTGTAAAAATTGCACTCAAACTTAATCCCTAAACCCTTCACTAAAAGGTAAGGGTAGTAAGAATTAGCCCCTCTATCTCTGTGGAGGAGAGGTTTAGGGAGGGATTATATCAATAAGTTATGTGTGGCTTTAATCAAAAATAAAGCCTGATTAATTTGGATTAGACAACCAATTTAGCTATACGATTCAGTTATCGGAGCTAACTCGGTATTATATGCAGGTTAACAAGAAAGTTAACATTCTTTTACTTAAATTAACTAAGCTAATGATTAAATGAACTCTGAAATTTATACATACTTAATAGTATGTACAATTTCAGTCACAGCGTAGCATTGCAGACAATTTTTGGCAATGTTCAATTCGATTTTGTTCACGGGTTAATTTAATAGAACTTATACAAAACTACACACGGTAGGGGCAATTCATGAATTGCCTCTACCTGAGAATCAGGGTCAAGAGGACTTTTCAAACATCCTCTTATAGCAGTTCTCAGCCTTTGTGAGGTACAAGAACCCCAACCCCCTCACCGCGTAAGCGGTAAGGGGGCTATCTATATCAGGCTATCAACGACAACATTGATTTGGTTGATAAATATTTCTACCTCAGAACCTCTGCTAAGGTGCTAGTCGAGTAGAAGTAGTTGACAAAACGCATAGTTTTTGAAGAGGCTATGCCAACACCCACGCTTGCCCCTAAATTGGGGGTTTTCCTTAGCTATAATTTGGCAGACTTCACCAGTTTGGTAGATGTTTGATACTTTCGTTCGCTCCATTATTCACTGCACTACATCTTTGACGATTCTACCAGTCGACAAATGCTGTGATCAAGTTACAGAGGTGTCCCAGAAGGCTGTTGCACTATATTGTTAACAGTTTTTGGTTCTACAAAAGCTTCTCTACCTGTAATCAATCTAGAGCGACGATTGCGAGTGATATAATTCCATGCCCACTGAAATACTACTAGTAATTTAGTGTCAAACTCGATTAAGAAGTAGATGTGAACTAATAGCCAAAATGCCCAAGCAATGAAACCTGTGAGTTTGATTAAGCTTAAATCTACAACAGCTAAATTTTGCCCAATCATCGCCAAACTACCCACATCGTTGTAATGAAATTGTGGCAAAGTCTTACCTTGAAGCCGTCGTCGAATTAGTTTACCTACATACTCTCCTTGTTGTTTAGCTACAGGTGCAACACCAGGTAAAGGTTTAGCATCTTGATGGGAGAAGTTGGCTAAATCTCCAATTACGAAAATGTTGTCATAACCCTCGATAGACAAGTCAGGTTCTACAATTACACGCCCAGAGTAATCGCGCTCTACACCTGTAGTTTCTGCTAAGACTTTCCCCATTGGGGAACCTTGAACACCTGCTGCCCACAAGATAGTTTTTGAGGCAATTTCTGTAAATTCATTGTCTTGCTTGAAAGTAACAATATCACCTTCAATATTTGTCACTCTGGTGTGAGTGTGGAGTTCTACACCCAACTTTTGCAAAGATACTGCTGCTGATGCCGATAACTCTGGCACCATGTGTGGGAGGATGCGAGGGCCCCCTTGTAATAGTAAAATTTTCGTTTCTGAAGTGTCGATGCTGCGGAAATCTTCTTTGAGAGTTTTGTATGCCAATTCTGCGATCGCACCTGCTAATTCTACACCAGTCGGGCCACCCCCTACAATCACAAAACTCAACCAAGCACGGCGTTTTTCGGGATCAGTTTCTTTTTCTGCTGCTTCAAATGCGCCAAATATCCGGCGACGCATTTCTATCGCATCTTCCACAGTTTTCAAGCCAGGAGCAACTTCTTCCCAATGATCCTTACCAAAATAGGAATGGTTAGCACCTGTGGCAACAATTAATGTGTCATAAGGTACTACTTCATCACCCAAAATAACTTGTTGCGCTTTTGGATCAATATCATTTACTTCTCCCAACAACACCTTTGTATTCTTGCTTTTGCTGAATACAGATCGCAATGGTGCGGAAATATCAGAAGGTGATAGCGTACCTGTGGCAACTTGATATAAAAGTGGCTGAAATAGGTGAAAGTTTCGTTTATCAATGAGAGTAACATTTACATTCGCTGCATTCAGACCCTTTGCTGCATACAGTCCACCAAAGCCACCACCAACAATGACAACCCGATGTGGTGCATTCTTTTCAAGTGAGACTTCCATACGAGATATTTCCTTGTGTTAAGAACTTGTAACTATTCTTAACAAAGATGTAACAGCATTATGATAGTGGTTGCTGTTTATTTAGAACAATTGAAAAAATACTAAAAGTATCCAAAGTTAGTATCCACTACTTCTACTGGACTGCTTCTCTAGATATCCCTCTTTCAAGAAACAAGGCAGGAGGCAGGAGGCAGGAGGCAGGAGGCAGGAGGCAGGAGGCAGGAGGAAAGAGGATTTGGCTTGTTTCTCCCATCCATAAAGGAAGTGAGCGCGTCCGTAAACAGCTTGTGTCACTTTCCTCAGATAAAAGATGAAGTCTTTGCTACACAAGAGTTTCATGATAAAGCGACGATGATATTTATCATACTAGAAAATAAAGCCACAAACCCAACCCTAGTCTAAGGTTTAAGCATTGCTTTTGATTCTTGTGTTTGGAGAGTGACCGAAGAGGTAGGGGAGCAGGGGGCAGGGGAGACAAGGGGACAAGAGATGAGAACTTGAAACAAGTCTTTCCCCTTGTCCCCAATTCCCAATTCCCAATTCCCAATCAGTATCCTGCTTTCTTGTCTACGACATTCCGCAAGGGATGACCAGTTTGATAGCGTTTAAGATTGTCGATAAACAATTGTGCTATGCGCTCTTTCAGTCGTGGTGACAGGGCTGAACAATGGGGGGTGATAAAGGCGTTCGGCAACGACCACAAGGGACTTTCCGGTGGTAGAGGTTCTGTAGCCACTGTATCTAATCCAGCACCTGCAATCCATCCCTCACTTAGTGCGGTGAATAATGCTGTTTCATCAACGATCGCACCACGAGCAATATTAATTAAGTAAGCAGACTGACGCATAGAGCGTAAGGTGGCTTCATCGATCAAGCCTTTCGTTTCTGGGGTTAGTGGCGTGGCAATTACTACATAGTCGGCTGCTGGTAGGAGCGATCGCCATTCATCAGTACCAACAATCTTGTCAAAATTCGGTAGAGGTTCGGGATGGCGGCGGCTCCCCCAAACTTTAACACCAAAGGCTTTAGCACGAGACGCGATCGCTTGACCTATATTCCCAGTGCCGAGAATTAATAAAGTCGCGTCTGCTAACTCTTCGAGAAACACTCCTCTTACCCAGGTGTGTTCATCCTGCAAAGTTTGCAATTTTCGCAGATTCTTGGCGTGATACAGCATGAATGCTAGTACAAATTCCGAAATTGGAATCGCGTGAACCCCTGCGCCATTAGTCAGGATAATATCTTTTTGTAAAAAATTTGGCGTAAGGATGTGATTCACGCCAGCACTCGGTGACTGTTGCCAACGCAGCCTAGGTGCTGCTGTCAGCACTTTGTCAAGAGTAGAAGTTTTCAAGTAAAATCCATTGACATAAACTTCTGCATCACTGGCATCACCATCAAGATTACCTTCACTATCCACCTCCACAACATCTATATCAGATGGTAGGTGTGGCTCAATATCAGCAATGAGATGATCGGGTAAAATCAGTTTCACCATTTGCTACTCCCTAATTCCATTTTGGATTTTGGATTGTGTAACCCAATCGGCAACACCTCTTCATTTTTAATTTTTAATTTTTAATTATTTAGTATCCTGCTTCTTTGTCTACTACATTTCGTAATGGTTGACCAGCTTGGTAACGCTTCAGATTGTCGATAAATAGTGCTATTGAACGCTGTTTGCTTCTTGGTGAATGGCCTGAAGTATGAGGTGTGATAAAGATATTAGGAAGTGACCACAAAGGACTTTCGGGTGGTAACGGTTCTGAGTTAACTGTGTCTAATGCTGCACCTGCAATCCAACCTTCTGTGAGTGCTTTTATTAAAGCCGATTCATCGACTACACCACCGCGAGCAATATTAATTAGGTAGGCATGTTTTGGGAGCGATCGCAATACAGATTCATCAATAAATTCTTTGGTTTCTGGAGTTAGGGGTGTTGCAATAACTACATAATCAACTCCTGGCAGGAGCGATCGCCATTCATCAGCACCCACTACTTTATCAAAATTTGGTAGCTCTTGGGGATGACGGCGACTGCCAATAATTCTTAAGCCGAAGGGTTTGGCACGGGCGGCGATTTCTTGACCAATACCACCGGCACCGATAATTAGTAAGGTCGCATCTGTCAATTCTTGGATGGCAAAGCCTCTTTTCCAGTGACGTTCCGCTTGTAGAGTATATAATTCTTGCAGGTGTTTGGCATGAGCTAGGATATAAGCGATCGCAAATTCTGCGATCGGAACTCCATGCACCCCAGCCCCATTTGTGAGGATAATATCTCTTTCCAAATAAGTTGGTGTCAGGATGTGATTCACTCCTGCATTTGGTGCATGATGCCAACGTAGTGCAGGTGCTGCTGCTATTATTTTATGTAGCGTCGGACTTCTGGTTAAAAACCAACTAAAATAAACCTCAGCATCAGTAGTATCCCCATCTAAATTTCCTTCAACATCTACTGTGACAACCTCTGTATCAGGCGGTAGATGAGGCTCAATATCAGCAACGAGATCGAGCGGTAAGATCAGTTTCATGGTAGATAACCTCTTTTCTCTTTACAGAAATATCTCTATAAATTGCTTCTGATTTACTAATAAATAAAAGCACTATTTACTAAATCATTTGTGGCAATATCTCTTTATTCTCTCTGTGTTCTCTGCGTCTCTGCGGTTTGCTTTGAAGGAGAATTAAAAATCAAGCGCTTTTTTGGTCAGAATACCTAATGTAATTCTGGCTCTTGACTCCTGTCTCGATAAAAAATTATTTTCCGCAGATTAGATAACTATATTAATAACATTGATTCTCGAAGTAGCCTATTTTTACCACAGCTACCTCAAGCATTACATTAATCAACTAACGAAAGCTAAATCTCAACTACTCAACTGCAACAATTGGTTATTTGACTGAGTACTTTCATTGCTCATTACTCGCTGGAGAACTGCTTCTCTAATATTGATAAACACTTCACTACTTCTATCTCGTGGGCGTGAAAGTTTCACAGGT
This sequence comes from Nostoc sp. LEGE 12447, assembly GCF_015206985.1. Classification (NCBI taxonomy): domain Bacteria; kingdom Bacillati; phylum Cyanobacteriota; class Cyanophyceae; order Nostocales; family Nostocaceae; genus Nostoc; species Nostoc sp. LEGE 12447. Next base: position 25,854 of record NZ_JADEXT010000021.1, read on the forward strand.
AGATCGAGAGAAATCTGTCCTTCATCAATCACTATCACTCGGTCTGCCAACGCCACAGCTTCTTCTACATCGTGAGTCACTAAAAATGCAGTAAATCTCCGCTCTTGCCATAAGTTCTCAATCAAACCCTGCATCTCTAGGCGAGTTAAAGCATCCAATGCTCCTAAAGGTTCATCTAACAACAACAAACGGGGCTGACTAACTAATGCCCTTGCCAATGACACCCGTTGCCGTTGTCCACCAGATAAGACATAAGGCCACTCATCAGCTCTATCTTTGAGTCCGACTTTATCGAGTGCCCACAAAGCTTTTTCACGCCAATTGCCTTCCAAGCCTAACCCCACATTCTGAACAACGCGCTTCCACGGCAGTAAACGGGGGTCTTGAAACATCACTGTTACAGAGCGGCTGAGTCTACGCAGTGGTTCTCCATCCAGCAGTATTCCGCCTGAAGTTGCTTTATCTAATCCTGATACCAGACGCAATAAGGTACTTTTACCACAACCACTACGTCCGACGATAGCGACAAATTCACCTGCTTCAACTTCTAAATTTAGCGAGTTTAAAACAGTTTTCTTCCCGAAAGCTTTCGTCAAATCCAAAATACTTAGTTGCGTACCTTGTACATTATAAATCACTTGCAAAACCTCATTTTTTTAGAACAATTGGGATTGAATTTTTGGGTAACATATTGCATTGAAAATCACACTTAGAATCAAGACATTTAAGTTTTGCTCTTGGTGATTTTGCCATTTATGATCTTTGATAGTTAGGATTCCAAGCCAAGAATTTGGTTTCTAATCCTCTGGCAACAGCATCTGCTAATTTACCCAGCAGTGCATAGATAACAATACTCAAAACCACAACATCAGTTTGCATAAATTCACGGGCATTCATTGCCATATAACCAAGTCCAGAATCTGCTGCGATCGTTTCTGCCACAATTAATGTCAGCCACATAATCCCCAAAGAAAAACGGACACCGACGAGAATTGAAGATAAGGCTCCTGGAAAAATAATTTGCCACAGAAGTTGTGGGGTTTTCAATCCATAGACTTTTCCCATTTCAATCAGTCCAGGATCTACACTGCGAATGCCATGAAATGTATTAAGATATAACGGGAAAAATACTCCCATAGACACTAAAAATAATCTAGCTTGATCGCCGATACCAAACCAGAGAATTACCAGGGGAATTAATGCCAGATTAGGGATAGTACGGAGCATTTGCAAGGAACTATCCAATAACTTTTCTGCTATACGGGAAAAGCCATTGAGCAATCCCAAACCGAACCCAATACTGCCACCAACTATAAAACCAGATATCGCCCGTCCAGCGCTTATTCCTATATGCTGAAAAAGTTCTCCGGTGGAGGCTAGTCTAATGGCTGTAGCGATTACGCCACTAGGGGCAGGTAAAATTCTGGTTGAAAGTAAACCAGTTCTGGAAGCAAATTCCCAAAGTACTAGCACTAGAACGGGCACAATCCAGGGAACTATTTTATCGATTTGCGGGTTTTCTAACACCTCGCTCAGGGATATATTATTGTTTCTTTTGGTGTGTTTAAGGGTAATAGTCATGGGATTTTAGATTTCCGCAAAGATGAATCTAGAAGCTTCGTCAACATAATTCGTAATTAAAGAGCAAATTACGAATTACGAATTATTCATGAAGCGCTCGTTAGTTGTTTAGCAAATTTTTCACTGCTAACTATTTCGCTAACAGTACTCAAGACTGGTGGCGTTAGCGGTGCAGTTTGTTTCTGCAAAGGTAAACGTGGAAATAATAATTCAGCTGTGCGATATGCCTCTTCTAAATGGGGATATCCAGAGAACACAAAGGTTTCTATGCCCAAATCTTGATATTCCAGCATCCTAGCGGCAACAGTATCGGGATCTCCAACTAGGGCTGTACCAGCACCACCCCGCACTAATCCAATTCCTGTCCATAGGTTGGGGCTAATCTCTAGGGTTTCTCGACTACCACTATGTAGTTGACTCATCCGTCGCTGTCCTTCAGAATCAGAACTAGCTAGGTGTTGTTGAGCTTTTGCGATCGCATCCTCATCAACATACTTAATTAACTCATTGGCAGCATCCCAAGCCGCAGACTCGGTTTCTCGCACAATTACATGTAAGCGAATCCCAAAGCGGACTGTTCTACCTTGTTCAGCCGCCAATCGTTTAACCTCAGCAATCTTTTGAGCAACTTGCTGTGGAGGTTCGCCCCAAGTTAGATAAACATCTATATGTTTAGCAGCAACCCGCTTTGCAGCCGCAGATGAGCCACCAAACCACAATGGTGGATAGGGTTTTTGGACTGGTGGGAATAGGAGTTTACCACCTTTGATATCCAGGTAGTTTCCTTTAAAATCGACTGTTTCCCCACTGACGATACCCCGCCAAACGGTAAGAAATTCATCGGTTAAATCATAGCGATCGTCATGACTAAGATGCAAGCCATCTCCAGCGAGTTGCACCGGATCTCCACCTGTCACCACATTAATTAACAATCTTCCTTTAGAAATCCGATCAAATGTTGCTGCCATCCGTGCAGCAGCACCTGGAGAAGTAATTCCTGGACGAATTGCCACGAGAAATTTCATCTGCTTGGTGACAGATATAAAAGCAGCGGCAGTTATCCAAGCATCTTCACAAGAACTCCCTGTAGGTAACAATGCGCCTGTGTAGCCTAAACTATCCACAGCTTGGGCAATTTGCTGCAAATAATCAGGTGTGGCAACACGAGAGCCAATATCTGTACCTAAATAGCGTCCGTCATGAGATCCAGTAGGAATAAACCAGAGAATTTCCATATCTATCAGGGTATGAGAACTTAATATACGATTATCCGATCGAATTGCCGTATTTTATAGACAAAATTCTACCCGATATTATCTAAAAATCAAGCCTAATTTAACCATTAGTAAAAAAGGGCTGCCTGAATAGAGAACTTCTTAGTGGGTAATTTTGACACTTTTGTAGTCAGAATTGCTGTGTTGGAAAATACAACTTTTAATCGAGTAAGGCAAAAAGGAGGCAGGAGGCAATAGGCAGGAGGCAGGAGGCAGGAGGAATCCCAATACTTCTAGGTTAAGGGGAAAGGGGGAAGGGGAAAGAAAAAACCTTTAACCCTTACCCTTTTCCCTTTACCCAAAATCCGATTCCGAATTAAAAATGCACAAAGCGGGAAGTATTGGGAGGAATCCCCATAAATATAGGGGATTTTTACCGAGTGAACTATCTGCGGCGATCGCCTACGGCACGCTAAGTAAACTGGCGTGAAAAAAATCTAAGTATGTTACGAAACGCAAACTGCTGTAAAACCCTTACTAATGACCAATGACAAAGGACAAATGACAGCCTTAGTCAGTTAGCTTTAACTTCGCCGACCTACTCACGCGATCGCAGTTGCTTGGGTTGAGTTGACCTAACCAATAATTTTGATATATTTTCTCTTCATGAATAAATACTGGGTCTTGCATTGTAACAAGCTCTATGCAAAGATAATTTTACGCAAAATCCGGTAAATCTATCGACTTATAGTTTTATCTGCTTTTCTTAACAACTGAGATTGTGAAATCTAGCTGCTTACTAATTAGTGTATTCAGCTAATGTTAATTGTCAATCAATACCTTGAATTTAATTCAAGATTTAGTCGATGCCAGTAGCCATTGATGAATTTTGTTGCCTTATCTCACCAGTTGCGCTCCAATATCAAACCGAATTTTGAATTTTGTTTTGAGAATTTTCTATGAGTTTTGGAGTCTACACTGAATTACCTAGTAATGGTTACGATACTTATCGCGGATTTGCACTTTTCTTACTAGGGGAACCTTTGCTAACTCATTAACTAATGGTTTAGCACAAATATTTCATCAATAATTTCTGCTAGTTTCTCTGTCAAAGCTAGAGCTAATTTATTCGTTTTTCAGGTTGAGGAGTTCAAGAGTAATGTCGAATTTTCGCTCTAAATATAGATACATAATGTTCACGTTCTTGTTGCTAGATATTCTAGCCATTCTGGTTTTTTATCCAGTAAAAAGTCACGCTGAACTCCCTAAATCTGATGTATCTACTGCTGAAGCAGAAGTGAACAAAGCTCCAGAAGCAATTGTCAATCAAACACTAGAAAGTTCAACGATAGAGACAGAAGGCAAAGGGCCAGGAGAGATCGCATCTCCTCCTGCTTCCTGTGCGCTATCCTGCGTCCTACCTTCTTCTTCAATTCCACCGCTAACTAGTAAAAAGGCTACCAACCCAGAACGAGTCACACCTGTCTCGCAATTGTTGGAAGTTGCACCACCGACTAATAAAAAAGCTCCAAATAATGCAGCAGGACAAGTAACATCCGTCTCACAATTGTCAGATGTTTTGCCCACAGATTGGGCATTTCAAGCATTACAGTCTTTGGTGGAGCGCTACGGTGTAATTGCTGGATATACAGATGACACATTTAAAGGGAATCGTGCCCTAACACGGTATGAATTTGCTGCTGGGTTGAATGCTGCTTTAGATCGCCTCAATGAATTAATAGCGACTTCAACGGCAGATTTGGTCAAACGAGAAGACTTGGATGCCATCAAAAAACTACAAGAACAATTTTCTCCAGAACTTGCTCAATTTCGGGGACGCTTAGATAACTTGGAAACGCGGACTGCGAAATTAGAGGCAAATCAGTTTACAACCACAACTAAACTCATAGGTCGAGCGCAGATTGTTCTTGGCTCACTTCTGGCTGGCAATAATGTCGTTAGCAAAAGACCCGCACCTCGCAATGTCACACTTCAAGGTTCAACTTCTTTACGGTTAAACACCAGTTTTAACGGTAAAGATTCACTAAGCTTATCGCTGTCAGGTGGAAATATTGAATCATTGGGACAAACAAGAGCCGGATTATTAGGAACTTTTGAGGGGAGAACTGCTGATAACTCCAGTATTACCTTTGCACGTAATACTATTCTTCTCGGTGGTGTGCGGTATCGTTTTTTACCTAATCCAGATACTCAAGTTAACATTTATGCTCTGTCTGATGGAGCTAGTGAGATAGGTCTTTCTGGCCCTATCAATCCATATTTTGAATCGTCTTCTGCAACCGGCGCTAATGGAATTTCACGATTTTCACGGCGGTCTTTAGTCTATAACTATGGAGATAGCGGGCCCGGAATTGCCATACTCCAAAAATTAGGCAAACAGGTTCAAGTGGGGATAGCGTATAGCGCACCAAACGGCGGTAATCCCACAGCTAATAATGGCTTATTTACAGGCAGGTATTTAGCTCTGGCACAGATAATTTACTACTCCTCTAATCGAAATTTTCGGGTAGCGGCAACTTACGTCAATACTTATAGTCCAGCGAATACCCAAGGTCTAAGCGGAACAAACTTCGGTCCAGCAGTCGGTAGTAACCTGGTAAACAGCACCGTAGCTGGAGCGGGAACTGTAGCCAATCTTTATGGACTACAGGCGTTCTATCAAGTTAATTCCAAGTTGGCAATTAATGGATGGATAAGTTATGGAGCGCACCGCTATTTGGGGCGCGGTGATGGTAGTGCAATGGATTGGGCCGTAGGACTAGCATTCCCGGATCTTTTTAGTGAGGGTGCTTTAGGGGGGATTTTAGTTGGTATGGAGCCGAAACTTACCAGGCTCAGTCAGGGTGTAAATTTGGGAGCAGGTGCTGGACAAGCAGACAAAGATACCTCCCTGCACGTTGAGGCATTTTACCAATATAAAATCGGAGATAATATTGAGGTGACACCGGGTTTAATCTGGATTACTGCACCGGACTCTGATGCCAACAATCCTGATAGTTTATTTGCTTGGGTTCGTACTGTCTTTAGGTTTTAATCGGGAAAACTAAAGATATAGGTTTTCTAGTAATGTAGAACTTTGACCGAAGAGGCAGGGGAGGTAGAGGGCAGGGAGCAGGGGGCAGGGGGAGCAACGCGAAAAAGTGAGATCATCGTGAAGTGAGCAGGGGGAAGTAAAGAGAACCTTTTAGTACTTTTTACTACCGCAATACCTCTGAATACACTTGTTTCTTTGTCTCCCCCTGCCTCCCCTGCCCCCTGCCCCCTTGACATTCCCCAGACTGAACAAATATCGCTACACTGGCATATCCTTAATAATGGATTGTCAAAAACTTAACTGTTCTCAAGATTCTTCCGGCTGTGAAAAACATCTTGAGGACATTTTGTTTTTGACTCGTTTATGCGAGTTAATTAAAAAGGATATTTGCGAAAGATGGGTTGTGTTACAAAAAAAGTAGGAGTAGAGTTCTAGTGTGGAACTTGAAAACTGGTATTTTACTACTCACACTGAGTTGCATAATTGCAACTGGTATAGCAGTATACCTGATTGGTGGCATTGAACCAGCACAAATTCAGGCTTTGCTGAAAGCTTCTGGTATCTGGGCACCGATTATTTATGTTGCTTTGTATGTTGTAGCAACTATGTTAGTTCTGCCCTCAACAGTGTTGAATTTGACTGGAGGTGCAATTTTTGGCCCTTGGCTGGGTACTTTCTGGACTAGTGTTGGAGCAATAATTGCGGCAATAATTGCTTTCGTTTTTACTAGAACCATTGGACGGCAAACAGTTGCAAAACGACTAGCAGGACGCTGGCAAGCTATGGATGCTGAGGTACGGCGTGGAGGGCTTTTTTATATGTTTGCCATCCGACTAGTACCAATCATGCCTTATGGCTTAGTAAACTTTGTTGCTGGACTGACTTCGATTAGCTTTAAAGATTATGTTGTAGGCACAACACTTGGTACTGTTCCTAGTGTCTTACCTTTTGTACTACTAGGTAGTTCTGGTTTAAAAGCAGTCAAAACAGGTGATTTTTTGCCGCTAGTACTCGCTTTGGGCTTAACTGGAATACTGGTAGCAGGGTCTACTTGGTATCGCCATCGTCGGACTTTTCCTAAAAAAGCTGTAGAAAGCCTGAGAGAATCTGACTCTTCAGATGACATCAACCCGGAGAATAAATAAACTCTAACAATCTGACTTGAATCTTGCTAAGTATACTGAGAACCAAACCATTTATCATGAAAAGCAGTCTGTCAGCTTGGCTGTTGCAAAATTAAACGGAATTCCTAGATGCTACCAAAGTATTCATTGATTGTTCCAATTTATAACGAAGAAGAAATTATACCCGAACTATACCGCAGACTAAGTGCAGTAATGAATCGGCTAGATGGTCTTGTCGAATTAATTTTAATCAATGATGGTAGCCGCGATCGCTCCTTACAATTAATACGAGAACTCCATCAAAAAGACCCACGCATTTGCTACCTGAGTTTTGCTCGTAACTTTGGTCATCAAATTGCAGTTACTGCTGGTCTTAATTTTGTTCGGGGTCAAGTTATTATCATCCTTGATGCTGACTTACAAGATCCGCCAGAACTAATCCCAGACATGATTGAAAAATGGCGACAGGGCTATCAGGTCGTCTACGCTCAACGCACTCAACGTCTCAAGGAAGGATGGTTTAAGCGTTTTACTGCCTACTTTTTTTATCGTCTCCTCAAGAAGCTTGCAGATGTATATATTCCTACTGATACTGGTGATTTTTGTTTAATGGATCGGCAAATTGTAGATATTCTCAATTCTATGCCAGAACGTACCCGCTACATTCGTGGTTTGCGTTCTTGGGTTGGCTTTCAGCAAACAGCAATTCGGTTCGAGCGCGATCCCCGCTTTGCTGGGGAAGTTAAATACACTTTCAGCAAATCTTTGGCCCTTGCTATTAATGGTCTAGTATCCTTTTCAATAGTGCCACTGCGGTTGTCAACCTACTTAGGCTTATTAGCGGCGGCGGCGGCTATCTTCATGGCTTTATTAATCTTGTATTGGCGGCTTTTTCTCCCCCATTCGCCTTTAACCGGGTTCACGATTATTTTGATGGCAATTTTCTTTCTCGGATCTGTGCAGTTAGTCAGTGTTGGCATCTTAGGCGAATATATAGGGCGCATCTATGAAGAAGTTAAAGCTAGACCCCTTTATACTTTGGCAGAGATAGGTGGCTTCTATTCTAAATCTCCTAATTCAACACATCATAATACTGACAAACTAGTTGAGGCTCCCCACCTTAAAAGAGATGAGGATTCTTAAGACATTTCTACCGCTCGTGGCCTTGCTATCCTCCGTTGTAGAGAATTCATTATTAATTCTATTAGCGGATAACTAGGGTTTAGCTCGTCCTGACACCTGAATTCTGTTTTGATAAATTTACATTTGAATTTGTTAAAATGCTTGCTTTTTATCTCAAACTGTGGAAAGCTTTGTTATATAAATAAACTACGGTTCATCGATCAAGTTAAAGGATTTTTATTCTGGCTAAATGAGCCATAAATAGAGGCTACTGAGAAGTCCTCAAGTAAATGGGCAAACAGATTTCTGAATATTTTGCAGCATCGATGGGGTGAAGACTTGATGCTTAAGACTTTATCGATAGAGGGAAATGCTAGATGCTGAAGACGTTAACAACCGATTTTGAACTCGACTTAGAAGCAGATGTGCTTGTGATTGGGGGTGGCCCAGCTGGAACTTGGGCGGCTTGGAGTGCTGCATCAAATGGAGCAAAAGTTGTCCTGGTAGACAAAGGATATTGTGGTACGACTGGATGCGCTGCGGCATCTGGAAATGGTGTGTGGTATGTGCCGCCTGACCCAGAAGCACGAGAAACTGCAAAGGCGAGTCGGGAATCGTTAGGTGGGTTTTTGTCTGATCGCAATTGGATGGATCGAGTACTGGATCAGACCTATGCAAACGTCAATCAGCTAGCAGAGTGGGGTTATCCCTTCCCTACCGACGATGAAGGCAAACCCTATCGGCGATCACTGCAAGGGCCTGAGTATATGCGGCTGATGCGGCGGCAAATTCAACGGGCAGGAGTCAAGATTTTAGATAACAGCCCCGCCTTAGAACTACTGGTAGATGACGATGGTGCTGTTGCTGGTGCAACAGGTGTGAACCGTCAGACTGGTGAGAAATGGGTGGTGCGATCGCAGTCCACAATTATCGCCACAGGTGGCTGTGCGTTTCTCAGTAAAGCGTTAGGATGCAACGTCCTGACAGGGGATGGTTATCTGATGGCTGCTGAAGCAGGTGCTGAGATGTCAGGTATGGAATTTTCCAATGCCTATGGCATCTCCCCCGCTTTTTCTTCAGTTACCAAAACCCTGTTTTATAATTGGGCAACTTTCACCTACGAAGACGGTAGTGTGATTCCGGGTGCAAGTTCTCATAGACGGTCAGTAATTGCCCAGACATTACTGCAACAGCCAGTTTACGCCATCATAGACAAAGCGGCGGAATCGATGCGGCCATCTATGCGTTTAGCACAGCCCAACTTCTTTTTACCCTTCGATCGTGCAGGTATCGATCCCTTTACCCAACGTTTCCCTGTGACTCTGCGTTTAGAGGGAACTGTGCGCGGTACGGGAGGAATTCGGATTGTCGATGAGAGTTGTGCTAGTTCAGTGCGGGGACTTTACGCTGCTGGAGATGCGGCTACACGCGAACTAATTTGTGGCGGATTTACTGGCGGTGGTAGCCACAACGCAGCTTGGGCAATATCTTCTGGCTATTGGTCGGGTAAATCGGCTGCTGAATATAGCCGCAGCTTGGGAGAATACAAAACTCAACGACAAGTTAAGGGTGTTGGAGAGGTAGGATTACAGAGTGGGAGCGTAGCTTGCCGCCGAAGGCATCGCTCCTTAGCGACTGATGAAATTATTCAAGCAGTCCAAGCTGAAGTATTCCCCTACGAAAAGAACTATTTCCGTACAGAACAAGGCTTAACCGAGTCTTTGAGTAAGCTAAATCATCTTTGGCAAGAACTCCGCAACAGCCAGGTAACATCAGATAAAGAGCTAATCCGGGCGCGAGAAGCTACGGCAATGGTAGCCACAGCACGATGGATGTACAGTAGTGCCATTGAACGTAAAGAAACTCGTGGGATGCACAAACATCAAGACTATCCAGAACTTGATGCTAACCAGCAACATCACCTGATTAGCGGCGGATTAGATCAGGTTTGGGTGAAGAGTCAGCCGCTAAGTACAGAAAAGCCTTTATCTAAAATAGGAGCAGCAGTGTGATTGAGTTGGTCAGCGAATCGCGGTGTATAAAATGTAATATCTGCGTGAATATTTGTCCAACCAACGTGTTTGACCGTGTAGCTGATGCGCCGCCAACTATTGCCCGACAGAGTGACTGTCAAACCTGTTATATGTGCGAATTGTATTGTCCAGTTGATGCCCTTTATGTTGCACCAGAAAGCGATATGAAGACTTTAGTCAACGAGGCAGAATTGGCAGAAGTTGGGCTGCTGGGTAGTTACCGGGAAAACATCGGTTGGGGGCATAAACGCACTTCAACAGCAAAAGCGGATCAAACATTCCAAATTTTGAAGCAGATGAAGTAGTGCGGCGGAGAAAAAAGTCATGCTGGCATTAAAAAAGGCAGGAAGCAAGAAGCAGGAAGCAGAACGTAGTCCTATAAAAATTAGGTATTTTGAGTCTAGTGACTGTTTTCAAACTCGAAGATCCCCCCTAACCCCCCTTAAAAAGGGGGGAAAAGAAATTCTTAAAGCCCTTCTTTTTAAGGAGGGAAAAGAAATTCTTAAAGCCCCCCTTTTTAAGGGGGGTTGGGGGGATCTTCAAAGACGAGGTTGCTTAACGAGAGGTTTGGAAACACGCCCTAGATACCTTATGTCTAGTACAAGATTATCAACCTCAGTAGCTTGTGTCCTACTGCTAGTAACTACAGGATGTAGCCAAGGCGAAACTAAATCTGCTCAATCCATTGAGGCTGTTAATGTTAACAACGCTGTTGCTGCATCTAATAATATTTCTACCCTACGAATAGGTTATGTAGGTAGTTCAGAACCTACAGGGGCACTTGGTTGGGCAAAGAAAAAGGGAATATTAGAGCGTGAGTTGCAAAAAGTGGGATTTAAAAACATTACTTTTGCAAGGTTTCCTAACGGGCCGGATCTAAATGAGGCGCTTGTCGCCGGACAATTAGATGTTGGTTCTTTAGGCGATACACCAGCCATAGTTTTGAAAGCTAGGGGTCAAGAAACCCGACTGTTGCGGATTAGCCAATTTAATACAACCGCCTGGTTAGTAGCGAAAAAGAATGGTGCGCGATCGCTTGCTGAACTTAAGGGTGAAAAAATAGCTACCCAAAAAGGCTCTTATATGCACCGATACCTGCTGGGTCTATTAGCTGAAGCTAAAATTGCCAAGGATGTAAAAGTTGTTCACTTAATGACTACTGAGGCAAAAGCGGCTTTAGAACGTGGTGATGTAGCAGCTTATGCAACCTCTAGCGATCTAGGGCCTTTTCTGAAATCACAAGGGTTTCCAGTTATTGATTCTTCTGCGAATCATAAGGGTCTTTCAGGGACATCATTAGTTGTAGCAACTGAAAGTTTTCTGGCAAAACAGCCTGATTTCCCACAGAAATTTAATGCAATTCTCACAGAAGCAGCTAAGGATTTAAAAACTAATTCTGAAGAATATTATCAGTATCATGCTCAAACTACTAAATATCCCATCGATATTATAAAAGTATCGTTCCCACTCAAACAGGTATCAGAAGAACCATTACCAGCCGACGGAGTGAAACTTTTAGAGGGAACAAAGAAATTTTTAGTCTCGCAGGGTTTAGCAAAGTCGGACTTTAAATTAACAGACTGGGTTGCTGAAGAAAAATAAGAAATGGGGAGTGGAGAGTAGGGGAGATGAAGAAGATGAGGAGGCAGAAATCAGTAACTTTTCTGAGCAAGAAAAACAAATTTCTGTAATTAAGTCTTTCAAAGGTGCAACTTCCAAGCTCAAAGGTGCAACTTCCAAGCTCAAAGGTGCAACTTCCAAGCTCAAAGGTGCAACTTCCAAGCTCAAAGGTGCAACTTCCAGGCTCAAAGGCGCAACTCCCAAGCTTAAAGGTGCAACTTCCAGGTTCAAAGGCGCAACTCCCAAGCTCAAAGGCGCAACTTCCAGGTTCAAAGGCGCAACTCCCAAGCTCAAAGGCGCAACTCCCAAGCTCAAAGGTTCAACTTCCAAGCTCAAAGGCTCAACTTCCAAGCTTATAAACTTAGGACTCACGCAATAACTCTCTGAAACTCTCATTCCTTCGTGTCCTTTGCGCCTTTGCGGTTCGTTTTTCCATTATTTTCCGTAAGTCCTGTAACTTTCCGCTTCCCTCTTGACCAATCCATTTGAAAATCTAGGTAAAATGGCCATGACTATTGCACTAGACCGTCCACATAAAACCAAGTCTGCTCAAATCCGCGAAAAACTTGGTTATCCGATCATTGATACCGATGTACATACTCAAGAATTTCCCCCAGCATTCTTAGACTATTTAGAGCAAGTTGCTGGAACTGCGATCGCAGAGCGTTTTCAAGAACACTTACCCGGTGCATCTCGCTCTAAATGGTTTAAACAATCTTGGGAAGAACGCCGCACTTACCGCACCGCCCGTCCTCCTTTCTGGACTCGTCCCACTAACGACGCTTTAAATTTAGCTACCGTTAGTTTGCCAAAGTTACTCCACGAACGCTTACAAGAAGCTGGTACAGACTTTGCCGTTGTGTACCCGAACTTGGCAACGATGGCTCCACACATCGGCAATGAAGAAATGCGGCGGGCTGTTTGTCGTGCAGCTAATACTTACCATGCTGATATTTTCCGCCCTTATAGCGATCGCTTAACACCCATTGCTGCTATCCCAATGAATACGCCCGAAGAGGCGATCGCAGAATTGGAATATGCGGTAAATATTCTGGGACTCAAAGCCATTCAAATCCCCGGACATATCCGCCGCCCGATTCCCGCCTTTGAGAAGTATGGCGAAGAAGTAGCCAACGAAGCCATCTGGATTGACACTTTTGGGTTGGATAGTAAATATGATTACGATCCCTTCTGGGCAAAGTGCGTAGAACTGAAAGTTGTTCCCACCACCCACTCTTCCGGTATGGGCTGGATCAATCGCCGTTCCATTAGCAATTACCAATACAACCATATTGGTCACTTTGCATCGGCTGCGGAAGCATTATGTAAATCTTTATTCTTTGGTGGTGTAACTCACCGCTTCCCCACACTCAAGTTTGCTTTCTTAGAAGGAGGTGCAGCTTGGGGTGCTAGTTTGTACACCGATTTGATTTGGCACTGGGATACTCGCAATAAAGATCATTTGGTGGAAAATAACAATCCCGCCAATATCGAGCGCGAAGAATTACTAGAACTATATACCCGTTACGGTGGCGAATTAGTACATGGCCGTTTGGATCAACTAGGTAGCGGTTTAGGTTTCCACGCTGAGTTATTATCTCCCCTAGAGCCTGGTGATTTGGATGAATTCGCCGTTGCAGGAGTTACCAAGCCAGAAGATATCCGCGATCGCTTCTTGAATCATTTCTACTTCGGCACAGAATCAGATGATACCCGTGTAGCTCAAGCTTTTAACCGGAAAGCTAACCCTTATGGCGATCGCGTTAAAGCTTTCTTGGGTTCCGATTCTGGTCATTGGGACGTACCTGATATTACTGCGATCGCTGCTAATACTTATTCAATGGTAGAACGCAAGATTATCAGCGAAGAAGATTTGCAATACTTCCTGTCAATTCATCCCTTGGAGTTGTACACCAGCCTGAATCGTGACTTTTTTAAGGGTACGGCCGTCGAGAAAACAGCAGATGAATTTGTGGCTGGGAAATTAAGCTAAGAGACGCGATAAATCGCCGTCTCTACAAAGGATTGATTCTACATCTTTACCAATCCCTACAAACATTTGAATAATTAGGGTAAACTATCATGACGATCGCTCTAGACCGCCCACAAAAAACTAGGTCTGCTCAAATTCGGGAAAAACTTGGTTATCCGATCATTGACACTGATGTACATACCCAAGAATTTGAACCAGCAGTCTTGGATTATTTAGAGCAAGTTGGTGGAACTGAAATTGTCGAACGTTTCAAAGAAAATTTACCGGGAGCTTCCCGTTTTAAGTGGTACAAGCAAAGTTGGGAAGAACGTTTTGCTTATCGCTCCAATCGCCCTAACTGGTGGGGTCGTCCAACAAAAAATACTTTGAATTTGGCTACCATTAGCTTGCCCAAGTTGTTGCATGAGCGCTTGCAAGAAGCAGGTACAGACTTTGCCGTTGTGTACCCCAACTTGGCAACGATGGCCCCGAATATCGGCAACGAAGAAATGCGGCGGGCTGTTTGTCGAGCAGTTAACACCTACCATGCTGATATTTTCCGTCCTTATAGCGATCGCTTAACACCCATCGCCGCCATTCCCCTGCATACTCCCGAAGAAGGGATTGAAGAATTGGAATATGCGGTAAATGTTCTGGGACTCAAAGCAATTCAAATCCCCGGTTACGTCCGTCGGCCAATTCCTGCCTTTGAAAAATATGGCAAAGAAGTCGCTAACGAAGTGGTTTGGATTGATAACTTTGGCTTAGATAGCCAATATGATTACGATCCATTCTGGGCTAAGTGCGTAGAACTGAAAGTTGTACCCACAACTCACGCTTCTAGCCAAGGTTGGACAACACAGCGTTCTGTCACCAACGCTCAGTACAATCACATTAATCACTTTGCCTTTGCAGCCGAAGCATTATGCAAATCGCTGTTCTTTGGTGGAGTTACCCGCCGCTTCCCACAATTAAAGTTTGCCTTCTTAGAAGGTGGTTCAGCTTGGGGTGCTAGTCTATACGCTGATATTATTTGGCACTGGGAAACCCGCAACAAACAACATTTGTTGTCAAATAACAACCCTGCCCTGATTGACAAGGAAGCATTAGTAGAGTTGTATACTCGCTACGGTGGCGAACTTGTAGATGGACGCTTAGATAAAATTGGTGACGGTTTAGGATTCCACCATCAACTATTAGCGCCAGAAGATCCTGGCCAACTCGACGAATTTGAACTAGCGGGAATTGAGAAGCCAGAAGATGTGCGCGATCGCTTCTTGAATCATTTCTACTTCGGTACAGAATCAGACGATACCCGTGTAAGCCAAGCTTTTAATCGTGCAGCTAATCCTTTTGGCGATAGAGTTAAAGCCTTCTTAGGTTCAGATTCCGGTCACTGGGATGTGCCAGATATCACCGCCGTTACTGCCAACGCTTACTCAATGGCAGAACGCGAAATCATTACCGAAGAAGACCTGCGCTATTTCCTCTCCATCCATCCCTTAGAGTTGTACACCAGCCTCAATCAAGACTTCTTCAAGGGTACAGGTGTTGAGAAAGCCGCAAACGAATATTTAGCGGCTAAGAAATAACTGTCATTAGTCATTAGTCATTGGTCATTTGCAAAGGACTAATGACAAAGGACAATTACAACGTTCCATGTTCCATTTCCTCTGTTCACTTGTAGCGTGGGCCTTGCCCACTCTACATTTCTCTGAAATAACGAACCGCAAAGACGCAGAGGACACGGAGAAATAAGAGTTGAAAAAATATCCTAAAACTGATGCAAAAATCCTCTCTATTTCTCCTCTCTCTGCTTTCTCTGCGCCTCTGTGGTTCGTTTATTTGGATAAATTTATTTCTTATCCCTTACCTAAATCCAAAATTGATATGACTCAACTAAAAACACTTCCCACCTACGACCCAAGTTTATTTGAGGGAGCCGCTGAGGGCTACGCTCAATATAGAACCAAATACCCACCGATTGTATTTGATAAACTAGCCGAAATATTTAATCTCAATGGTCAAGGACGACTCCTGGATTTAGGTACTGGCCCAGGATTAATTTCAATTCCCCTACGAACCCAATTTGAGGAAGTTGTTGCGATCGACCCCGATCCAGAAATGATTGCAGAAGCTAAACGCCAAGCAGCAGCAGTCGGAGCAAATAATATTACTTGGTTAGAACAAGGAGCAGAGTTAATCGACTCTAGTTTAGGGAAATTTAAGTTAACCACTATTGGTAGAGCCTTCCATTGGATGGAACGCGAACTAGTGCTTGAACGCCTTTATGAATTGCTAACTGATGATGGTGGATTAGCACTGCTTCAGACTGGTGATAACCCTTGGGAAAGCAATCTACCTTGGAAACAAGCTGCTATTGGAGTAGTAAAAAAATGGTTAGGTGAAGAACGGCGGACTGGACAACGAGGACAAGGGACTCGTAAGCCAGTCGATCCTCCCCATGAAGTCGTAATTAGCAATTCAGCTTTTGCTCGTCAAGAAAACTATGAAGTGCCATTTGAAAAATCTTGGACTATCGATAGCTATCTCGGCTATTTATACACTACAGCCTTCTCTTTGAAAATTTTCTATGGCGATAAAGCTCCAGCATTTGAAAAGGATCTCAGAGAAGCGCTACTAGCAGTTGAGCCATCTGGACATTTCACAGAAGAACTCAAAGCTACAATCCTAGTCGCTTGGAAGCACTAGCAAAATTGAACGCTGACAAAACAGAGTTTCACTCAAAAATTTCAATCTTCCACTAGCACGACACTGGAGTGAGCCTTTCTCACTCCATTTCCTAAATTTTTGCCTCCTAACTATTAAATTTTCAGTTCCTCGAGTCGTTGCGGAGTGGGTATTACCCACTCTCTTCCCTAATTTCATAAGTAAAGTTTTTGAAGTTATAAAAACATTTACTGATTGGAGCTTTCAAAAAAACATTTTCGTTCTTGATATTGCAATTAATCATCATTTTCTAACCACCTAGAGGGAATCAATAAAGCAACTCATGCCAGCTTTAAAAGGAAAGTTTGAATTCAGAAAAAGCCCGAGAACAACACGTCGTTCTTTGTTATTTGCTCTGGGCTACTGCTTAATGCTATCGACGACCTTATCAAGTTGTAGTGAAGCCAAAAATAACGCTCAACAGTCAGCAGCTTCTCCTGAGTCGGTGGCCATATCTAGCACTACAGAGAAGCAAGTAGTGCGGATTGTACGTTCAAAACAACTTTCCGCTTTAGCAGTTTTAGAAAAGCAAGGTTCCTTAGAAAAGCGATTAGAGCCTCTGGGTTTTAAAGTACAGTGGGCTGAGTTTGCGGCTGGACCACAACAGCTAGAAGCTTTGAATGCAAATGGATTGGATATTGCATCTACAGCCGAATCGCCCCCTGTATTTTCACAAGCAGCAGGAGCGCCCCTTGTTTATCTAGCTACTACACGTCCTAGTGGTAAAGCTATTTCACTTTTAGTTCCTGTAAACTCTTCAATTAAAAGTGTTGCTGATTTGAAGGGTAAAAAAGTAGCTTTTCAGAAAGCCTCTATCGGCCACTATTTACTAGTTAAAGCATTAGAAGATGTGGGGCTGAAACTGAGCGATGTCCAATCAGTTTTCTTAGCACCGGCAGATGCAAATGCGGCATTCAGCCAAAATAAGGTGGATGCTTGGTATATTTGGGAGCCATTCGGTACCAGAAATGTACAAAATAAAATAGCTCGTGTTTTAGCAGATGGTGATAAGTTGCGGGATACTGGCAATTTTTACTCAACTTCGCGCCAATTTTATCAGGCTCATCCTGATGTAATCAAAGTGTTTTTAGAGGAGTTAGAAAAGTCAGAAATCTGGACTAAGGCTCATCCGAAAGAAGTAGCACAACTGCTTGCTCCTGTAACTCAGCTAGATCCACCGACTCTAGAAATAATGCACAATAAATATGATTATGGGTTGCTACCAATTACTGAGAAAACTATTACCAAGCAACAAGAAGTAGCAGATAAGTGGTACAGCCTCGGACTTATCCCGAAAAAGGTGAATGTTAGAGATGGCTTTTTAACCCCTGAAGAGTACGCCAAAATTACTCCTTCAGATGTATTAGCTAATAAGTAGTTATACCCAAAAAGAAATTAAAGCACAGGAGAATATTATGCCTACCTCGACTTTGACCAAGGTTAAAATAAGTCCTATCGATGCTCCTTTGGGAGCGATAGTTACCGATCTTGATGCCAGTCAAGCGATCGCACCTGAAGTTATATTACAACTTAAGCAAGCACTGCGCGATCGCCATATCTTGATCTTCAAAGACCAAAAACTCTCTGATAACCAGCTTTTGAACTTCGCTCTATACTTTGGCGCACTCTTTGTACCATCTGATGAAACTCCAGTCTTGGCTTCTAAACCAGGAGAAACCCCAGTGGTGATTCCGATTTCTAATGTCGATGGCGGCTATACCGGTACTGGAGAACTAACTTTCCATTCTGACCATAAATGGACTCCCACACCATCTAGTGGTTCGCTGCTTTATGCTTTGGAAATACCAACTCATGGTGGAAATACTTATTGGTTAAATACAAATTTGGCCTATGAGGCGTTAGATGAAACCACCAAAGAACGGATTGCAGATTTGCAGTTGATTACCTACAACCCATTTTTGCGAGATCGGAATGCACCCCGCTCTTTATATCGTTTAGACAAAACTATTCCTTTAATCAGTCCGATCTTTCCCCATCCTTTAGTTAGGACACATCCAGAGAGTGGTAAAAAGCATCTTTACTTAGATGCAGCTACAGAAGTGGAAGTTGTCGGGTTAGAGCCAGAAGAAGGATCTAAACTGATTGAACAGTTGCGCCAGCATCTAAATCAATCCAAATTCTACTACCAACATAAATGGTCTGTAGGTGATATTGTCTACTGGGATAATCAAGCTACCTTGCATTACCGTCAAGCATTTGATCCAAATGAGCGACGGGTTTTGAAGCGAGTTAGTCTTGCAGGTAGCCGTCCTTTTTAGGTTTTATTATCTAGATAGATATAACGCCTTGAAAAACTGAAATCTACTTTTAAAAATGGGGTGGTAGTCATCCACCCTCGTTTCTAAACGAAACAATAAAAAACACTTAGTTTATCATAATAAATCTATATATTAATCTGACTTTACTCTGAAATTTATTAGTTTCAAAAATAATTTTAAATAACCCTTTTTGAGTTGTGCTGATTTTTATAAATCAAATACAAACTCTATTTAATTTTAGTTCTTAAAATAAATATTGCTCAAACCACACTCACAAAAATAAATTTACAAAAAACCTTCTTATCTCTGCCAGGTAGTGTTTATTAACACTTTATTCCAAGACCAAATCCGATAATATATAAACCAATACAGTTCAATCAAGCAATTTTTCCCTTCTCTTTATTCTCTCTGTGTACTCTGTGCCTCTGCGGTTCATTAAAAAAATGACTTTGACAAAGAGCGCTAACCTTAACTGAACCGTATTGAGATATAAACTGTATTTAATAACCAATTTGCTGAAACATAATATTACAGTAAAAAGTTTTCTATTGAAGGAGACAATAGAGTTTTATGGCATTTTTTAAAGATTTGCAGCAATCTCATATATCAATTAACAAGCCGATAAAATCTAAAATCGAGAATTTAAAGCCTTTTTTGCGAACAGTAAATCTGATATCTAATAAAAGCCTAACTATCAAAACAAAAGCTAAATATAAAATTCAACATAACTATCTATCTTTACTTGTAGCTGCTTTCTCCCTAACAATCCCAATCAGCATAGTTGGTTGCAGCCAAGAAAATAAAACAACTCAGAACCAAGCATCTACAATTAGTACAGATGCTCAAAATCAATCAGTTTCTAATACTCCCCAAAAGCAAGAAGTGCGAATTGTTTCTTCTAAGCTTGGTTCTCTTGCAGTTATGAGAAAACAGGGAACTCTAGAAAAAAGTTTGGCAGCGAAAAATTTTACTGTCAAGTGGTTAGAGTTTGCTGCTGGGCCACAAGCTTTAGAAGCATTAAACGCAGGTTCTCTTGACATTGCAGCCACAGCTGAATCACCACCTATATTTGCTCAAGCAGCAGGTACACCACTTGTCTATGTGGTAACTACAGCATTTAATGGTAAAGGAGTTTCTTTTCTAGTGCCAAAAAACTCTCCAATTAAAAGTGCTGCTGACTTTAAAGGCAAAAAAGTTTCTTTTCAAAAAGCTTCTATTGCTCACTATGTTTTGCTGAAAGCGCTACAAAAAGATCAGCTAAAGCTCACTGATGTTAAATCTATTTTCTTACCACCTCCAGATGCAAATGTTGCTTTTAGCCAGGGTGGACTTGATGTTTGGGTAACTTGGGAACCTTATATTACAAGAGCCGTACAAAAAAATATTGGTCGTGTATTAATAGATGGACAAGGACTCCAAAACTTAGGGAGCTTTTATTCTACCTCGCGTAAATTTGCGAAAGAGCATCCTGAAGTTCTCAAAATTTTTCTGGAGGAGCTGACAAAAGCAGATGAGTGGTCTAAAAAGAATCCCGATAAATTAGCAGAACTTGTTTCTCCTGATGTTGGTATTGATGTTACTACCTTGAAAAAGATTCAAGCTAAATCAGCTTATGGATTGCTACCAATTACTGAAGAAGTTATCACTAAACAACAACAAATTGCTGATTTATGGTACAGCCAAGGGCTCTTGCCAAAGAAAGTTAATGTTAGAGATGGTGTATTAGCTCCAGAAGAATATGCGGCTTTTATACCAGAATCAATTAAATCTAAATAGAAAATCATTAACTTTAGAAAGCTGAAATCATTTAAAAGTTTATCTTTTCCTGATAGTAAAGATTATTTTATCCTGGAGTCGTAAAAATGTTGAGCAATACGGTAATCAAAACTTCACCAATTATCAGAAGATTTGCATTGTTGGTAATGCCTAGCTTTTTGGCTTTATCTACCACATTAATTAGTTGTACATCGACCAGTGAAAATACAAATAGTGCAACTGAACCAAAAGCAGATCCAGCAGCAACAAAAACCATTGCTCTGAAAACAAAAGTTCTACGAATGGGTTATCAAAGCTCTGGTGACTTAGTGAGAGTGAGAGGAGTTTTAGAAAAACGTTTAGAATCCTTGGGTGTTAAAGTTGAGTGGGCACAATTTGCCCAAGGGCCGCAACTTATGGAAGCGATGAATGTTGGCAAAATTGATGTCGGTTCAGTTGGAGAAACTCCTCCTATTTTTGCCCAAGCTGCTGGTGCAAGAATTGTCTATCTTGCTGGTAGACGAATTACTGCTACTTCCGGTAAAGGGAGTGCGATCGTAGTTCCTAAAGGTTCTCCAATTAAGAGTTTAGCGCAAATCAAAGGGCAAAAAGTAGTCTTTCAAAAAGGTTCAGCTTCTCACTATTTCATCATCAAAGCTTTAGAAGAAGTGGGCTTGAAATACAGTGATATTAAAGTTTTGAGTATGCCCAATGTGGAAGCCCGTGGTGCATTTATTCAGGGCACTATTCCAGTTTGGGTAACTGGCGATCCTCATTTAGCTTTGGTAGAAAAACTCCACGGTGCGCGGGTGCTGAGAGATGCGACAAATATCGGTACTCCAGGCGGATACTATGTAGGAACACGGGAGTTTGCTAAGGAAAATCCCGAATTACTTCGGATTATCTTGGAAGAGATTGATAAAAATGGTCAATGGGCTGAAGCAAATCGTCAAGAAGTAGCCAAACTCATAGCACCTGTACTTAAAATTGATTTACCCATTCAAGAAATAATTTCTGGACGCGCTAATTATCGATTAAAAGGAATTACCCCAGAATTGATGAAAGCTCAACAAAATGTTGCCGATTTATTTTATAACGAAAAAATCTTGCCCAAAAAGATTGATGTTCAGGAAGCACTGCTGACATCCCAAGAATATGCAGCTATTACTCCACCAACATTGATCAGCGAAAAATAGAAACTAATCAGATTATGATACCTAAACCTCGTCTACCTTGAAAACCGTAGTTTTGTAGGTTGGGTGCAGCGATAGCGTAACCCAACATAAATAGGGAAGGTGGTAATGTTGGGTTGCGTTTCACTCCACCCAACCTACATAAATATATCTTTTAAAAAACTCTAGGTTTCAATATAGATGAGGTTTAGAACACAAATTCAATAATTTTGGAAGGACTTCTCTTCCAACCTTTCTTTTCGGTGTACACACATCTCTGTGTACACCAGAGTAACCCTTTTAGGAAGCATCACACAAAGCGACAATAATCACATAGAGGCAGGTTTATTCAGCTATTAAGTTAGCGATCGCTTCTACTAATTTACCTTGCTCTAATAATTTGGCAAGATGGCTGTGAAATTAAGCTGAAAGTACTTGCTTGGCATTAATTTTTCACGAATGGGGTAGTAGTACTTCATCTATGATGCTACTGGTGTTACATTTACCATTAAAAATATTTCGTTAAAAGCGCCTCACCTGGTTCTCCCATCTGGTATAATAGCTTTTCAATTTGTTTCATAGCGAGTGGCGAAGGTCGTGTTCGTCCATTTTCCCATCGGTTTACAGTGTGGAATGAAACCCCTAACATCGTTGCCAATTTTACCTGTGATAATTTGAGGCACTGCCGAGTCTCACGAACCAACAGTGCAATGCTTGGCTGTTTGATTGCAGTCATAGGCTAAATATATTTTTTTACAAGATATTGCAATATAGCAGATGCTATAACTCTGACTGCACCTATCTATGGTTATAAAGGTTGTAATTTGATCGTTATGTACTACATCAACTATCATGCAAGCTATTTAAGCTATTAATAGAGTTGTTCCAATCTAGGAAATAGAAAATATGAGAGTTTGGCTTGCTTGCTTTTTAGTGCTGTTTGCCTTGGCGGAATTATTTGACTGGTTGCAAGAATTTAATCTGCCATTACCTATCTATATTTTGGGTGGCGCTTTTTTAGCTGTTGCTTCTAACTATGATAAGATTGTGGGCTCCTATTTTGACGAGCCGAGTATCGAAGCATCGCTCGAACAACCCCGGTTAGATTCACTAACACCATCTACTAATCCTATTTCTTTCTCTATTGCCAGTGCTGTTGAAGATACTCCAACATCTCAAAAAGATGATTAGTGCTATTGCGCGACTCCGATGGCGAGCAATGGGAGAGGATAAGAGCTAACTAGCGTCATAGCCTGTCGTAGACATCGCTTATTTCTTTGGTAATGCTGCGTGTCAGCTTTCTTTAAGAGTAGGAATATGCCAAAATTTCTCACTAGCAAGTAAATTGCTACATTAATAGAGAAGCTGAGGTTAATTAGCTTTTAACCTAGAGTCCGAAAATTAACTTTTCCGCCTGCAACATCTACCCAATTCAGGCTACTGCCGCAATGCTGTGATTAGTGGACTATTAAAAAAACTCCGTGTCCCTTTTATCAAAGTTCAGGATTCCCGTGAAACTTCCAAGAACAAAAGCTGGTTGCAGATTATTTTAGTTACCAGTGCGGGAGTTACCGTGTTTATCTGGGGAATTCGGGAACTCAAATGGTTACAGCCTTGGGAGTTAAGAGTTTATGATGAAATGTTGCGATCGCGTCCAGCACAAGCACCCGATCAGCGGATTTTGCTAGTAAAAATCACTGACGACGATCTTAAACGAGAGAAATGGGCTCTATCAGATCGGACAATCAATCAGCTATTAAAAAAAATCGAGTCTTATCAACCGCGAGTTGTTGGTTTATATCTTTTCCAACCAGAAAACAACAATTTGGCTATTAATTTCCAAAATCAAGATAACATCGTCAGCACTTGTTTGTTCAGCAGTTTGGGTAGAGATGAAATTCCACCACCACCCAATTTTCCTATAGATAATGTTGGGTTTAGCGATGTCGTTTCTGACAATGAAAACGACCAAATTCTCCGTCGTAGTTTGTTATTTGCTTACTCTACAGACAATAAATGTACAACATCATTTGCTTTTGGGGCGCTAATAGGAATTAATTATCTAGAGAAACAAGGTATTGAATACAAGTTTACTAATAAAAAAGAATTACAGTTAGGTAAAATCCTCTTTCCACGTTTACAACCTAATTCCGGTAGCTATCAACATCTGGATACAGATGGCTATCAAATATTATTAAATTATCGTCACCCTAACAGTTTTGCCGATCAAGTAACCCTTACGCAAGTCCTCAGTGGTCAAGTTAACTCCAGTTTATTCAAAGACCGTCTTGTAATTATCGGCACTACTGCGGCTAATTTACCTCCAGGCGGATTTTATACACCCTACAGTACTTTGCCAGATCAACCAGCCAGAATGCCTGCTCTGTTTATTCATGCACAGATAGCAAGTCAACTCATCAGTACAGTGTTGGATGGGCGACCTCTAATTTGGTATTGGCCCGACTGGGCAGAATTTATTTGGATGTGGTGCTGGTCGCTTTTAGGTGGAATTATCGTATGGCGATGGCAAAATCCGTTGCTGTTGCTAGTGGTGGGAGGAACAACTCTACTTGGGTTAGTAGGAATCTGCATTGGTTTGTTTTTGCAGGCTGGATGGGTGCCTTTAATTCCCTCTGCTCTTACTTTGGTTGTTAGTAGTATTTGTGTGATTGCTTATACCAGTTACCAAAATCAGCGACAAACTCAGGTGATTATTCTGCAAGTTGAAAAACAACAAGAAGCGATCGCACAATTAAATATACTCTTAGAAGACAAAACCGCAATTCCCGATTCGTCTCTTGGTTTTCCTCTCCCAATTGATTCACCAGAAATAAAATCAGGTAATTTGCTTTTGGGTGGACGCTACAAAATCTCTCAAGTTCTTGGTTCAGGTGGATTTGGTCGAACTTATTTAGCACAGGATACTCAACGACCGGGTAATCCTACTTGTGTAGTTAAAAAGTTAATGCCAGCCCGTCAAGATACACGATTTTTGCAAGTTGCTCGCAGGTTGTTTCATAGTGAAGCTGAGATATTAGAATCTTTGGGTAAACATCATCAGATTCCTGAACTACTTGCTTATTTTGAAGATGACCAAGAATTCTATTTAATTCAACAATATATCGAAGGACATACTTTAAGTGAAGAATTACCACCTGTTCAGGATGTGCAAAGCGAATCATTTGTCATAGAGATGTTAAAGCAAGTTTTAGAAGTTCTAGAATTTGTTCACCAGCATCGAGTGATTCATCGTGATATCAAACCAACTAATATAATTCGATGCGATCAAGATAATCGGCTGGTATTGATTGACTTTGGTGCAGTCAAATTGATGCAACCCCCGACTAGCGAGCAAACAGAATTAGCTACAGTAGCCATTGGGACGCGGGGTTATGCACCTCCAGAACAATTTGCCGGTCATCCCCGCCTATGTAGTGACATTTACGCTTTAGGAATGATTGGTATTCAAGCCATAACTGGAATACCACCGCAAGAACTCCATCCAGATCCAGAAACGGGGAATGTGATGTGGCGGCATACAGTGCCAGTCAGGGAAGAATTGGCGGTCATTTTAGATAAAATGGTTTGCTATCATTTTAGCGATCGCTATCAATCAGCCGCCGCAGTTTTACAAGATTTAAAACGTATGTAGTCCTAGCAAGCATCGCAAGGTAGGAATTTTAACTCTCACTCGTCAACTTCCGTCGTAATTCCCGAATTGCGGGCTAGTATTACGCTCGTAGGCAATTTTTAAACACTCTGTGACTATCTCTGACACATTGATATTAGGGAAATAACGGCTACTGCTTTCAACAGTGTAGACATCGCCTTGCAATCTGTAAATTACAAGCTGGTTCTTCCTGAACAACCAAACTTCTGGTACTCGATAAGGCAGGTAGTCATTTACATCGGTGTAGCTGGTGATGTCTATCTCTACCACCAAATCGGGAGATGGATCAACACCCCAATTGATGCGATCTTTACCTGCAATTGCCTGCCAGTTTTCAATATAAAAACAGTAGTCTGGTTCTATACCACTTTCCTGTGGTAGTTCCATTGTGATTGGGGTAAATGCCTCGTATTCTCGCCCCAGATGATCGAGCAAAACTTTTACTACATCTGCAATTACACTTACTTTACGCCCATGTTCTGGTAGTGGTGCCATCAAGAGAATTTCTCCATCTCGATACTTGATACGAGGCGAAGAGCGATCGCCTAGTTGTTTATTCAGTGCTTGATAATCTTGCCAACTTCCGGGTAGGCGTACTACTGTGCCTGGGGGCAAATGGATTGTATCGGGTGTGACAACAGCGAACATAGAGCTAATACCTCCACTTCAACTGTAATACTTTAGTAATCAATTGCTACGACTAAAAAATACAGCAGCGACAATAATTAAACCTAAAAGTGCTAGAGGAACCCAAAGATTAGGAATATCTGACCAACTCATATTTAATTACGAATTACGTTAGCGGAGCGGGGCGTTAGCCCATTACGAATTACGAATTATCTTAAACCAATGCCTCCTTTAGCGAATTCTTCAACAGTTTTCTGTGAAAATTCATGAGTTGCGATCGCTTGCAACATTGCCAATGGTAAAGTCAAATGATGGGCCCCGGCTTGCAATGATGCGGCTGCTTCTTCAGGAGATTTGATACTAGCTGCCAAAATCTCTGTATCACTGCCTTTGAGGACGCTAGCCATATCCCGCACTAAGGCAATACCGTCACCTAACAACCGCGTAGCTCGATTTACATAAGCTATGGCAATTTTAGCTCCTGCTTCCCGTGCTACTGCTGCTTGTGCTGCACTGTAAATTGCTGTCACTGAACAGGTAATTTCTGAGGATAGACTCGCCACCACTTCAAAACCTAACGGTGTTGCGGGAATCTTCAAAATTGTTTGTGAACCAATAATCTTGAAAGCTTTTCTACCTTCAGCTAGCATCCCAGCTTTATCAGATGCTACAAGTTGATAGTATAACGGGCCAGAGGTCAAGGCAACCAAATTTTTGAGCGTGGTTTCTGGTGGAGTATCGCTTTGAGACAACAGCGTGGGATTTGTGGTAATGCCTTTCACCCATCCCCAAAGCTGAACAACTTCGGCTTCAGATGCGATCGCTGAGTCTAGATATAGTGCCATAATTTTCCTGAATCGATTGTTAAAATTAATTTACCAGATGTGCAACTTAGACTTTCTTACGTACCAAAATATTCTGCACTATTTCCTAGCCCTTGGCATACTATTGATTCAGGACTGCCATCAGGAGGTAGTTCAGGAGTAGAATATTTTCCGAATCTATATCCCGAAGATATTCCTATTTATATTCGACGTAATGAACTTTTCTTTGATGGCAAGAAGTGGAGATATAAAACACCTCACAAAAAAGTGTTTACACCTAATGGAGAGTATAATTTTGTAGTACAGAGAGGCCAGATATATATAGCAAGGCAAAAATTTAGTTTGGGAAGTCATATTGATATTGCAAGAGGTAACAACGTTGACTTTGCAGGTCAAATTCGCTTTGGTCATAATAAAAATAATAAAGGTCAAATTAAATATTGGAATAATGTTTCTGGTCACTACAAACCATCAGCTAATTCAGCAGGTAACGCTGGTTTGCCATTAAACCTTTTCATACCTTATGGATTTTGACAATAACTTATGAATGCTCGTGTTCAACAATTAATACAGATTAGTACTTATAGATCCTTAACTTCTCAGGAGGAAAAGGTAATTTTAGATTATCTGAAATCAATACCAGAAGTTGCAGTATATGAAATTATCAAGATCATGGTTGAACAAAAAAGCCTTGTTACTATTGTAATTGCAAAGAAGGTCTTGCATAAAAAAGATTATGTTACAAAAATGTTTAGCTATGGAGTTTTAGAATCCAATGCTCAATCTATTAAATTATGGTTAGATTTTGCAATTCCTAAACTGGGATTTAAGTCAGTAGTAAAATTAATTGAAGATTTAAATAATGATAGTAATAGGTTGATCGAGAAAGCAGTCTACTGGCTTCCTCTGTTTATCTCTGAGAATGAAAATAGGTCTTGGAACTTACTGGAGAAATTAAGGGAAAAGGTAAAGTGTAGTCCAATCTGAACTTCGTTCTAAATTATGAATTCTTTAACCAGCTTTCAAGGGATAATTAATCCTTGTTATACATAACAGCCTACACGGAGAACTTAAGATGACATCTCCAGAAACGGTTATATGGCTACAAGAACGCACCAGTTTAGGAATTCTCTCTGATGAAGTGTTAAATGCGATCGCACAAGTAATTGAAGAACAAGTTGTACCAGCCGAAACTGACTTGGTTAGTGAAGGCAATTCTCCAGAAGCCCTTTATATTCTTGTAGAAGGTCAGCTCGAAAGCAATAGCACCAATCAAAGCAACCCAGCCTTAGCTTGTGGATTCCTTCCCGGAGCAGTGATTGAACTCAAAGAATTGCTGCTGGAAGAATTAACTCCATTCACAATTACTACAGTAACTGAATGTCATTTGTGGGTTGTACCTGCTGATAAATTTCGGAAATTAGTCACCCAATACCCCGAAATTGCTCAGGCTTTTTCGCGTCAATTGGCTCAAGAACTAGCTCAGGCAACATCTGCACTTGGCTATGAACAAGAACGTTCTGTAGCTTTGCGGCCATATTTAGTTACCAAAGCCCAACGGGGTATTGTCGGTACAAGTCGCTATGCTGTGAGGTTGCGGGAGCAAATTCGAGAAGCGGCTGCTGACCGCAAATCAGTGGATATTTTCGGAGAACCAGGGCTAGAAAAAGATAACATAGCAGCCCTCATCCACTTTGGTTCTCCAAAACGGCGAGAACCAATCATTAAAGTAAATTGCGGTATTCTGCAAACTAGCGGCGCAGACTTATTTGGTCGAGCCGGTGGTAAACCAGGACTGTTGGAATGGTTGGGAGAAGGTACTTTAGTTCTCAACAACATCCAAGAATTACCCGAAGAATTATTACCTACCGTGACGCAGTTGCTCAAAACTGGCATGTATACCCCCGTCAGTCGTTCTGGAGAAACAGCACCCGAACCTCGCCCCAGTAAAGCCAGAATTCTGATTGTTTCAGAAAAAACTCAGCCGACAATTGAACGCTGTATTGGTCATATTATTAAAGTACCGCCGCTAAGGGTGCGGAAAGCTGATATTCAGGCGCAGGTTGAATATTATACTAGTCTCTACATTCGCTCTAGAGGCGTTCCGAAACCGCATATTACCCCAGAAGCTTTGCGTCGCCTCCAGTCTTATGATTTTCCTGGGAACCTCAAAGAACTGAAAAATCTGGTTGAAAGAGCGATCGTGCAAGCTGAGGGTACTGATGAATTAACAGAAGAAATTTTCTGGCCAGCCGAAACTAAGAAAAAACGATTTCGAGTAAATCTGTTAAATGCCTATCCTAGTTTGCGGCGGTTTTTACGTAGTCCTTGGTGGCCCGATCGCATTAACTATGGTTTTACTGCAACGGCTTTTGCAATCATCGTTGCAATATTATTTATTGGGCCACAAACCCGCGATCGCAATTTCGTCTTAAATCTATTTTGGGCTTGGTGGTGGCCATTCTTCTTATTTCTCTTTCCCTTTTTGGGACGCATCTGGTGTTCTGTTTGTCCTTTCATGATTTACGGCGAAATTACCCAAAAGTTATCTCTCTGGCTGTGGCCACGACAACTCAAACGCTGGCCAAGACAGCAAGCTGAAAAATGGGGCGGATGGTTCATGTTTGGTTTATTCACCCTAATTTTCTTATGGGAAGAACTCTGGCATTTAGAAAATACCGCTTACCTTAGCGCTTGTTTGCTGCTGTTAATTACCGCCGGGGCGATGATTTTCTCTGCCATTTTTGAGCGGCGGTTTTGGTGTCGATATCTCTGCCCCATTGGTGGGATGAATGGTTTATTTGCCAAACTCTCAATGACAGAACTCCGCGCCCAGCAAGGAATATGTTCTGCCAGTTGCACGACGTATCAGTGCTATAAAGGTGGGCCGCAAAAGGGCGAAGGGATGGAGACTAATGGATGTCCTTTATACTCCCACCCCGCGCAGTTAGAAGATAACAGAGATTGCGTATTGTGCATGACTTGCCTGAAAGCCTGTCCCCATCGTTCCGTTGAATTCAACTTGCGTCCCCCTGGAATTGAATTGTGGACAACTCATGTACCCCGCACTTATGAAGTAGCATTATTGTTTTTGCTGTTGGGTGGGATATATCTGCATCGCTTGCCAGAATTACAATCTTGGTTGGGTTTACAACTGGATTTAACTCAGTTTTGGCAGCACTTCGGATTATCGCTGCTAGTGTTAATTATCCCAGCGATTTTTACCTTTGGAGCTTATGGCTTGCTGAAATTGTTGAACTTTAACCGAAAGCCAAAATCATTTGTAGAACTTGCTTATGGCTATTTACCATTGGTGTTGGGCGGAAACTTGGCTCACTATTTGCGTTTGGGCTTAGGCGAAGGCGGGCGGATTTTACCTGTTACCTTTGCTACTCTTGGTTTGAGTGGAGAACAATTGCCAATATTGGTTGCTCACCCGGCTGTGATTGCTTTTTTGCAAGGTGCAACGATAATTTTATCAGTGTTAATGACTATGTTATTAACTCAAAAAATTGCCAAGCAACCAGTGAAATCCCTCCTTGGGCAACACCTAGCCGCGATCGCTTTGGCAGCTAGTTTATGGGCAATTATCGTGTTCTAGCAATCGCTCCTTTGTATGCCATTCCACTCTGATCTTGCTCCCCTTCCCTACAAGGGAAGGGGCTGGGGGTTAGGTCTGTATTATGACTAGAAAACCACTATATTCCACCAAGAAGTCTCTAATCACTTAGACTAAGTGCAAAAAGTGAGTTAAAAACATTCTTCTTCCCTACGAACGTGATAGAAAATACTTATATGATTTATGATTTTTGATTCATAGTGTAAGGATTACAGATAATGCATGTTCTAAAAAGATCCATCAAACCAGCACCTTATATATCATTCCTCCACATCTACCAAACTACTTGGGGGACAGCTGGTGATATTTGTTTAATCCGTGAATCGATTGCTGAAGAAAGTACAGCCAAATTTATTGGTCACAAAGTCCAACTAGTAGTCCCAAAAGGGCTAGAGCGCGATCGCATTGCCAACTGTCCGATAATTAAAGTTGCAGGTAATGTCGGCGACGGACATCCTAAAGAACACCCGTTGGAATGGGAAGCTTATGAGGGTGTAAATGAAGAAATAGCTTTAGCGGCTCTCAAACCTTGGGGATTCAAGTTAATTGAACTCTAATATGGCAATCTGACTAGCTCAACTCGCTTTCGTTCTTCTGAAACTATTTTTTCCCCTAGTGCCATCAGACATTGGCTCAAATGGAAAAATTCATCTAATAGACATAGGAGTGAAATTAATTATGCGTTGCCCGAAATCCTTGGTAGGCATAATTCATAAATTGTACCTACGTTATTTTCACTCCTACGTCTAATGTACCAAACCAGGTTTCTAAATCCGCGATCGCCTGAAAATCCAACAATGCTTCACCAAGATTTTCTAATTGTTCTAAAGAGAGAGTTTCAATCCGGTCTAGCATCTCTTGGGGTAATTCTCCCACCCGTCGAGTAAGTTGACGGAGAATGAGTAATTGCCCTTCTGCTTTTCGTCCTCTTAGTTCTCCTCGTTGTTCGCCGCGTTGTTCACCTTCAGCGAGAATTTCTTGATAAATCACTGACTCGCGCATCATACCCTCCCGAAATAATTGTCGAATCAAGTCTTGATTGTATTTTAACCCCGCTAAGATTTGGGTATACGCGGAAATTTCTGGTCGTTGTCTTGGCTCAAGTTGATTAACTTTGACCACAACTTGTTGCAACAAAGCTTGGGGTTGCGTGGTTGCCGCCAGTGGTGCTAATGGTAACAAAGCGGGCTCATTGAGGAATAGTTCAGGATTTTCTTCCCATAAACGAATCACGCGATATTCATGACGGGTAGTTTCGACACAGAAGACAGTTTCAATTACTGTTCCTGGTGCAGGGGGAAGCAGTAATACGACAACTTGCGTTATTGGTAGACGATACAAACGATACAAGCGTACCCAGTAATCTAGCATCCGCAGGGGTAGGGGTGGCGTAGATTCTAGTTTGGTTTGAAATTCTAGATGCAGAATGCGTCCTTGTAGCTGTAGGAATGTGACGTAATCAGCACGAATCGGTTCAATGCTCAATTCGGTTTTGAGAACTGTGACGCTTGTTTGTGGTGTACCCAAAACCCAACTGGCAAAGGTAGCAGGATGTTTTTCGGACAGTAGTTTGCAGAGGTTATCAAAAGACATTAGCGATCGCTAACAATTGAACTAGGTATTGTTATTATCTGGTGCAGTGGTTTGAGTAGGCGATGTCTACGATGGGCTACGCCTACGCACCATCGCTCAGGATAGCTCATTATTATACTTTGGGTGTATCTTTTTAAATTCCTGTACCTGTAGTATTTACATTAATATTCCATTTTTAGCTAGGTTGAGTTATCAGACGGTAAAAAGATAACTGTAGCGGTTCCTGATTGACTAGTAAAAAACCTAACTCCCTTCTCTTTTTCTACTAAAGAAAGGGCAGAAACAGCCTTTATTTCTAAAAAAATTACGAATTACGAATTACGAATTACGAATTATACAAATGTATTTGCACATAATTAAAAAGCGATCGTCGCCCTTTTTCCTTTTTCCCTTTATCCTGCTGTTGACACTCCTCCTCGCGCTACCTTGGGTAAGCGCGAAAGAACCGCCCAAGCCCAAACCAGAAGCATGGCAGATTAACGGTATCGTAGCTGCCCTTGATGATGGGCATAACGGAGTAAAGAAACTCGCTTTTGAAAAATTCAATGAATACGATCTAAAAAATTTGAAATTGGTGGTTCACAAACCAGAGGATATTGCACTGAAAGCTGCCAAAATCCTCAAGGATAAAACTGTTGACTCAAATGTTCGTTCCAGTGTAGCAGTGGCATTGGGAAATCTGGGAGAAGTTGCCAAACCCTACGTCAAAGATATCCTCGACTTCCTCAAGGATAAAAACGTTGACTCAAATGTTCGTTACGGTGCAGCAGTGGCATTGGGAAATCTGGGAGAAGTTGCCAAACCCTACGTCAAAGACATCCTCGACTTCCTCACGGATAAAAACGTTGACTCAAATGTTCGTTCCAGTGCAGCAAAGGCATTAGGAAATATGGGGGAGGCTGCCAAACTCTACATCAAAGACATCCTCGACATCCTCAAAGATAAAACTGTTGACTCCGATGTACGCTCCATTGCAGCAGAGGTATTAGGAAATTTGGAGGAGGCTGCCAAACCCTACGTCAAAGACATCCTCGACCTCCTCAAGGATAAAACTGTTAGCTCACTTGTTCGTTACAGTGCAGCAGAGGCATTGGGAAATCTGGGGGAGGCCGCCAAACCCTACGTCAAAGACATCGCTGACATCCTCAAGGATAAAACCGTTAGCTCACTTGTTCGTTCCAGTGCAGCAGAGGTATTGGGAAATCTGGGAGAAGTTGCCAAACCCTACGTCAAAGATATCGCTGACTTCCTCAAGGATAAAAACGTTGACTCAAATGTTCGTTCCAGTGCAGCAGAGGCATTGGGAAATCTGGGGCAGACTGCCAAACCCTATGTCAAAGATATTGCTGACATCCTCAAAGATAAAACCTTTGATTATTCTCTTCGTTACAATGCAGCAGTGGCATTGGGAAATCTGGGGGAAGCTGCCAAACCCTATGTCAAAGACATCCTCAACTTTTTCCTGAATGATACTTCTAATATTAGAATCATCAATGGCACCGATGTTCGTTCCAGTGCAGCAGAGGCCTTGGGAAAACTAGGGGAGGCTGACAAACCCTACGTCAAAAACATCCTCAACCTCTTCAAGGATAAAACTGTTGACTCCTATTTTCGTTACGGTGCAGCGAACGTGTTGGGAAATCTGGGGGAGGCTGCCAAACCCTACGTCAAAGACATCGCTGACATCCTCAAGGATAAAACTGTTGACTCCGAAGTTCGTTACAGTGCAGCTTATGCATTGGGAAATCTGGGGGAGGCTGTCAAACCCTACGTCAAAGATATTGCTGATATCCTTAAGGATAAAACTGTTGACTCAAATGTCCGTTCCGGTGCAGCTTATGCATTGGGAAATCTGGGGGAGGCTGCCAAACCCTACGTCAAAGACATCCTCGACCTCCTCAAGGATAAAACCGTTGACTTCGAAGTTCGTTACAGTGCAGCTTATGCATTGGGAAAGATAGAACAGCTCAACCTGAATAATATCGTTGTAATTATAGATAGCATTTATTACGCAGGTCAATCAGAATTTGAACAGTGGCGGTTTTTAAGCTATTTCCTGGGTGGCGGCACTAATGAAGTCAAAACGCTGCTTACATGGCTGAGTTTTGCTAACACCAAAACGATTCCTCGTCAATTAAGTCACAATCAAGGTGATAAAACTCTCAAAATCTTTGCCCAAGTCTGGGAACCCAGCCAAGGTTTAACACGATTACGCGAAGACTTAGCAAAGCAAATTGCTGTAGTTGCGAGAAAAGTCTCTTGGCAACCACAAGATATTGTTATTTTAGAAACTCACTACAACAACCTCAAAAACGCCGGATACAACGAAGCTGATTCGCTGCAATCAGTAATAGTTAACCTCAAAACTTGGCAGTGGTTGTTCAACGCCAGAACTACTATTTTGATTCATGCTGCCTTTTGGCTAGCCCTCATCTTCGCTTATCCCAAATTTCCCCAAGTTCAAGCCATCTTCTTCTGGAATCCTTGGGTAAGGCGCATTCTCGGTGTCGGCTACGTCGGCTTAATTCTCACCTGGGTTCCCTTTTTCCGCGAAAAGTTATTTGAACCCTTCAAGCCTTCCCTACTAGCCGATGCCGGGTTAGATAGTTTTAACCCCGAAGCTTACTTCCCCAATTCTAAAGTGAAAGTTCCCGGTGTAGATGAACCCGTACCAATTACCCAAGCGCTACCTAACATCAAAGGACAAGTCATCTTGGAAGGTGATTCTGGCTTGGGTAAGTCTATGTATCTGCGCTATTTAGTAAAAACTTCTGGGCGGCTTGTGGTTTATCTACCTGCACATAAGTGTGACAAAGGGGTAATTGAGGCAATTCAAGCCAAGCTACACGGACAAGCACAAGATGCTGATTTTCTCAAGAATTTAATTTACAGTGGTGCATTAGATATTTGCATTGATGGACTCAATGAAGTTACTGCCGACACCAGAGCAAAAATCTGTCAGTTTGCCGAAAGCTATTTCCGGGGTAACATCATCATGACCACCCAACCGCTAGAGTGGACACCACCCTCAACCGCCAAAATATATAAATTGCTCCCCCTTGAGGAACCACAAATTCAGGAATTTCTGATTTCCCGTCAGCCACGATTGCCCAAAAATGCCAAAGTTCAAGGTACTAATTATGAGCAAGCCACTGCTAGTTTTTTAACCAAAGCTCTCACTAATCAGCAATCACCACAAGAATTAAGCGCGATTGAGAAGGTTCTCTCTAATCCAATGGATTTAACTGTGGTAGCGCTGATGCTATCCCAAGGCGAATACCCCGATTTGTTTCACTTGCAACAACATCAATATCAATTGATGGCAAGAGAATATTTGCAAGAGTGGAACCAGGAATTTCCGCTAAAAAAATTCTCCGATGCAGTCTATCAAATGCGGCTGAATGATGAGCAAGCATTACCTGCGGATGAATTTTACCAGGTATTACAGTCATTGTCAGACGATAAATATAAAATGGTTGTCAGCCGTCAGTGGCAAGACGAAAAAGGCGAAGCCAAGAGAGAATGGTACTTCCGCCACGATAAGATTATGGATTTCTTTTTGGTGCAAAACTTTCTCGGCGAGAGTGAGGAAGCTAAAAATCGTCTCCTTGACCACATGGACGACCCCCGTTTTCGTGGTGTCTACTTTTTGCTAGCAACCTTACTCCCGTTAGATGCAGCCAAAGAACTGAAGGAAAAATTAGTTCAATACGCCGCCGATACCAAAGACCATACTGTGAGTGATACCTTCGTGCAATTGTTGCGGCCAAGAGCGTGATATTAATTCGTAATTAAGAAAGAGACTTCTAGGCTGAGGGTCAATTCTTTAGGACTTACGCAAAACTACAGGCTGTAGAGACAATTTATGAATCATGGGATTCCGCCAACGCGAATTAAGGAAACAAGGGGCTTAAGCCCCTTATCTGGAACCCACGGAGGCGGATTTTGTTTGTGTAGACGCGGTTTATAACCGCCTTTTTAACTTGATAGATCGGCGGAAGGATTAATCACGTCCCCAGTTGCGATCGCGCTCATAGCGAAAGTTATTATCACGAATGTTACGAAGGTTATTGTCGCGGTCATATCGGCGATCATTATCGCGGTCATATCGGCGATTATTATCGCGGTCAAAGCGGCGGTTATTATCGCGGTCAAAGCGGCGACCATTATCGCGGTCATAACGGCGACCGTTATCGCGGTCAAAGCGGCGACCGTTATCGCGGTCAAAGCGGTGATCGTTATCGCGGTCATAACGGCGATCGTTGCCACGAATGTTGCGAAGGCCGTTCTGGCGGTCATAATCACCATTTCTGTAGTGACGACTATGACGTTCGTAGTTACCATCATCGTTGCGTTGATAGCCGTAGCTATCTAACTCAATAAGATAAGACGCTGGTGTATTAGCCTCAGCTTTTGGAGAAATAGCCAAAGCTGATGCAGATGCTATCAAGCCAGCCAGCAAAATAGAGGTAAAGCGGTTCATAATGTTAGTCAAAAATTATTGACATTAATTTATGCAAGTCTAGTCTGTTTAGGATGAGCAGATTCCACAAGTCTTTAAATCTATGCTATCAGTCTTGAATAAATCAGAAAGTTTTCTTGGGTGCGGTGATTGAGAAAACTTTTGTTGTCTGTAATACTTTTTGACCTTTCAAATCCCATGAAAAGTTAAAATTAAAATGAGTATTTGAATTGGATGAATCCACCTTTTATCTCCGTCAACGAGAAAATTAGGGTTTCAGCTTACAAGTAGAACGTGATCGCACCCTTACCAAAACACTTGTAGAGACGGCGATTTATCGCGTCTCAAAACCCACGATTTTGTACAAGTGGCGCTTAAAGCGTATTGCCTTATATCTCACTACGCTTGGGTTAAAGGTTATTGGTGTAGATAATTGGTCTTTCAAGACGTGATAAATCGCGTCTCTACATGAGCGATAAATTGCGAAACCTACCAGTTAGCCAATGCTGCAATCCAGGCAAAAAAACGCACACTAATTATAATCAGTGTGCGTCTGCGGTTAGATTTTAGAAATTTTCGAACTTAGCGATCGCATCTTTCATCTTTTCCACTACCTCATCGACAGGGATAACTCCCAAGTCCACGGAGGGGCGGGTACGGATACTCAAGGTGTTGGTTTCCACTTCTTTCGCCCCCACCACAGCCATTACGGGTATTTTTTCTTTCTCTGCATTGCGAATTTGTTTACCCAAGCGATCGCCACTGGTATCAACTTCTGCACGGATGCCCAAGGCTCTCATCTTCGCTACCACATCTTTCGCAAAGTCTAGCTGTGTATCACCCACAGGTAGTAATCTAGCTTGCACAGGCGCTAACCACAAAGGAAAATCACCTGCATATTCTTCAATTAAGATCCCAATTAACCTTTCCAGCGAACCAAAAGGCGCACGGTGAATCATCACTGGACGTTTGCGAACCCCATCTTCAGCGACGTATTCCAACTCAAAGCGTTCAGGCAAATTGTAATCTACCTGCACAGTTCCTAATTGCCACTCCCGATCTAGGGCATCACTAAAGATAAAGTCAAGTTTGGGGCCATAAAAAGCCGCTTCTCCAATCCCTTCAAAGTGTTCCATCCCCAAAGTTTCAACTGCACGGCGAATCGCACCTTCGGCTTTGTCCCAAACTTCATCAGAACCGATGTACTTATCGCTAGCAGGATCGCGGAAACTGAGTCTAGCTTTAAAGTTCTTCAGTTGCAGCTTATTGAACACCGACAAAATCAAATCCACCACACTGAGGAATTCGCTATCTAGCTGTTCTGGAGTAACGAACAGGTGAGAATCATCTACAGTAAAACCGCGCACCCGCGTTAAACCGCCTAATTCGCCTGATTGTTCGTAGCGGTAAACAGTACCAAATTCCGCCAGGCGCATTGGTAGTTCTCGATAAGAGCGTAACTCACTCTTATATATTTGGATATGGAAGGGGCAGTTCATTGGCTTCATAACGAAGCCCTGTTCCTGTGCAGCAGCTTCTTGATCATCTGCCATTAAGGGGAACATATCTTCTTTATATTTCTGCCAATGTCCAGAGGTTTTAAATAAATCTACTCTGGCAATGTGAGGTGTTACTACAGATAAGTAACCCCGTTTTAATTGTTCTTGCTTGAGGAAGTCTTCTAAGGTACTCCGCAACAAAGTACCCTTTGGTGTCCACAAAGGTAAACCCGGCCCTACTAAATCAGAGAATATAAATAATCCCAGTTCTTTCCCAAGTTTCCGATGATCTCGCCGTAGCGCTTCTTCTTTACGCCGCTTATATTCAGCCAGTTGTTCTGGACTTTCCCAAGCGGTGGCGTAGATGCGCTGTAATTGGGCTTTAGTTTCATCCCCACGCCAATAAGCGCCCGCAACACTTTCTAATTCAATTGCTTTCGGGTTTAATTCACTGATATTTTCCAGATGAGGCCCCGCGCACAAATCCCACCATTCATTCCCCAGGTGGTAAATGGTGATTGGTTCCTGTTTGATATCTCCCAGAATTTCTAGCTTATAAGGTTCGTTAATTTCCTGAATCCGGCGTGCGGCTTCTTCGCGGCTGACTTCTTCCCGAATTACTGGCAATTTGCGATTGATAATCTTCGCCATCTCTTTTTTGATGGCTTTGAGATCATTTTCGCTAAATGGTTCTGGACTGTCGAAGTCATAGTAAAAACCGTTTTCTATCCAAGGGCCGATTGTAACTTGCGCCTTGGGAAACAGCTTTTGTACCGCCATTGCCATTACATGGGAAGCAGTGTGACGAATCTTTTTTAAGTTCTCCGATTCGCTGGTACGCGGTAAATAGATTTTTTCAACTTGTTCTGACTGTTGTGATTGATTTGATGAATTTGGCGACATTGGCTGCTGAACCGTTGGCGAAGTGATTACAAAAGGTGATTTATCTGAATCTGTAGGCTTACTCAACTATAGCGACTTTGGTTTTTGCCAGTTCAGCTTTATCTTCCAACTACCGAATTAATTTTCGTCAGGGATAAAGTTGAAGAAGAATTCAGAATCAAGACGCTCGCGGACTCGCTAACGCTACGCTATCAGTGGGGGATTCAGACTCGCCACTGATGAAGACCACTAAATCTTCGATTTAGTCGGGGTCTTAAACCCCTTGATTCAGACGCTCGCAGACTCGCTCTAAGCGAAGCCATGCCGTTGGCGCAGCCTCTCGTAGAGAAGGCTTTACGCTGCGCTATCCGCCAGTCACACAAAATTCATTCTGTTAGCGGAAGCGGGGCGTTTAGCCCATTCTGGCTCCTGACTCCTGAATTCTGTTTCGATAAATTTTTGATCGGGTAGCTGAGTATTAAATTCAGGATTCCAGGCGTAGGCGTAGCCCGTCGTAGACATCGCTAAATTATCTTATGAATTGCAACTCGGTGTCAGCTACTCCCCCATTCGATATATATATATACGGTCTCTCCAAAGGAACTGTACAGACCCATTAGCAAGACTATATAATAAAATCTGTACTATTTGTTACATTTATTTTACATTTACCGAAATTAGTAGATTAGAATAAATAAAAAGAATATTAAGAAACGTAAATAACGTTAATATTAGTAAGAAAGTTGGAAAAATCCTTCTTATTTATGTCAGACTCAAATTTACCAGGGACTGAGTTGCTGAAAACGGTTTTAGAACCACTGCTAGAAGATTTTCAGCATTGGTTTACGCGATCGCGCCATTTACTCGAAACTGAGCAGCTATCATTTATGAGTGACCAAGAACAATCTGATTTGCTCTTACGTGTTAAACAAGCGCAAGAAGAACTAAGTACGGCCAAAATGCTATTTGCTGCTACCGATAAACAAGTCGGAATTGATATGGCAACGTTAATGCCTTGGCATCAATTAGTAACAGAATGCTGGAATGTTGCAATGCGCTTTCGTCAAGAGCGTGAAGTCTAAATAGATGGGAGCATCTGTTAAATTTCCGCAGACTATTTAGCTAATGTCTAACGACAAGATGCTAAACCAGTCATCAAAGAGATAGTACAAAAAGCTTAACAATTTCTTAACATTATTTGGATTAACAAGATAATGTATCCTATGCTACCGTAAGTAAAATAACGGTTGACAAATAGCTTCATATAAATGTAAGCGCACAAAAGTGCGTAAAATAGTCATCTTAACTGTGAGTCACAGTGTCGGCGAAACAAAGCGTTACAAAATAAAGTTTTAAAAATTGTTGTTCTGGAGGAAAATCTAATGTTACACCTGCTTTACATTCTTGCTTTTACAATCCTTGCATTTATGGCTGTTGGCAACTTAATTCGTAACCTGATCATGTTCAGTTTTGATCGCGAGCGAACTTACCCAACGAATTCCTCACCAATAAATAATCAAGGTAAATACGGTTATTATTCATCAAAAAAACAGTTTGTACCTCATCCAGAGTTATTAGATAGTGCGGGTAACTTAATTAAAGAGCCGCTTTTGGTAATGCGTTCGATTAACGTTGAAGATGCGCGTCAACATCTAGATGCACTTTACGAAGCATCCCCAGGACGTAAGAGTGAAAATTCAGAAGAAGCATAAAATTTAGGACTTAGGAGTTTGGGTGTAAATTATGATTGTTTTACATCCTTAACCCTTCTTTAAATAGAAATTTATTACCATCCTTGAATGTAAAGCGCGATCGCATCAATCGGCTGCTAAATTAACATTATCTTTTACACTTGGCAGAGTTCTAACGATTTTTCGGTTACAAGTCTGAATTATGTTTCGATAAAAAAAGGAGCCTGACTCAGACTCCTTAATATAAAGATTGGTAATATAATTGTGACTACTTAATAGTCACTTTACCGCCAGCTTCTTCGATGCGCTTCTTAGCATCTTCAGCAGCATCCTTAGCAATACCTTCTTTAACTGCCTTGGGTGCAGCTTCTACCAAGTCTTTTGCTTCTTTCAGACCCAAACCGGTCAATTCGCGGACAATCTTCAGCACAGCAATCTTCTTATCAGCTGGGACTGAATCGAGAATCACTTCAAACTCAGTTTGCTCAACAGCTTCTTCAGCCGGTGCAGCACCACCAGGGCCAGCCATCATCATCATACCGCCAACAGGTGCAGCAGCACTTACGCCAAAAGCTTCTTCAATTTGCTTGACTAGCTCAGAAGCTTCCAGCAAAGAAAGGGTTTTTAGTTGTTCTAAAATTTGATCGGTTGCAGCAGACATTGATATAACTCCTGTAATTTTGATTATTTATTTGTCATGGGTCATTAGTCTTTAACTATAGACTTTTGACTTTTGACTGATGAACCACAAAGTTTATTCAGCAGCAGGTTCAGTACTGCTATCATTTTCAGTAGCGGTTTGGGCGCTGCTATCTTGTACAGCAGCAGTTTCGGTGCTACCACCACTTTGTTCTTGGTCGGCCACAGCCTTCAAAGCACGAGCCAGTGAGCCAGGAACTTCGTTGATA
This sequence comes from Nostoc sp. LEGE 12447, assembly GCF_015206985.1. Taxonomy (NCBI): domain Bacteria; kingdom Bacillati; phylum Cyanobacteriota; class Cyanophyceae; order Nostocales; family Nostocaceae; genus Nostoc; species Nostoc sp. LEGE 12447. The sequence continues at coordinate 67,286 of NZ_JADEXT010000021.1, forward strand.
CCCACAGCAATCTTGGTAGCCAAGGCGTTGATAGCCCCAGCAATTTGCGCGATGAGTTGTTCCTTAGATGGCAAGTCTCCTAGTACCTTGACATCAGGTTCTTTGAGTAGACGACCTTCCAGGACACCACCACGAAGTTCTGTCTTCTTGGTAACTTTTTGGAATTCTTGGTATGCCTTAATTGCCGATGAAAAATCATCTTTTACCAGCAAAAAAGCGGAAGAACCATTGAGCAATTCCGACAAAGGCTGCCATTTCTCATCACCTTCAATAGCAATGCCCATCAGGGTGTTCTTCGTCACCTTACAAACAGTGCCACTAGGACGTAGCCGCCGCCGTAAGTCTGTGATTTCCGAAACTGTTAGCCCCTGATAGTCAATTACCAGTGCCAGAGTTGACTCACTCAAAGTTTCTTTGAGGTCAGCTACTATTTCTTTTTTATTTTCTAGTGTTCTACCCATTCCAATCTCACCTCCTTAAAATAATCGGGGAAGTGCCCTACTTGTACGTTTCTTTTAAACCTGAAAACCCAAACAACAAACCCCGGTTAAATTAGCCGGGGTTGAGTATTAAGACTCGTGATGCCATAGTTATCACACTTTTAGGGGTGGTAATTTTGACAATTAGAGTTTTAACCTCGGCAGGATATTTAAGCTATTAGCACCTGCTGTCTCCGGCTTTGCCTATTCGATTTTATGATTAGTCATTTGTCCTTTGTCTTTACAAATGACTAATGACTAAAAATTAACCTACTTCGCTCAGTTTTAAATCTCGTAGGGCAGTGACATCAATTTTAATCGATGGCCCCATTGTGGCTGACACATAAAATGTGCGCCAATAACGACCTTTAGCTCCTGAAGGACGGTTACGGTCAATCGTCTCCTGCAATGCCTTCAGGTTGACTAATAAATCTTCAGGCGAGAAGGTTGTCTTACCAAACATAACATGAACGATACCAGTTCTGTCAGCTCGGAATTCTAATTTACCAGCTTTGAATTCTGCGATCGCACTTGCTATATCAAATGTTACGGTTCCACCTTTGGGCGATGGCATCAAACCACGGGGACCTAGCAACTTACCCAGCTTTGCCACCTGTGGCATCACATCTGGTGTGGCAATCAGCTTGTCAAAATCCATTCTACCTTTCTGGATTTCGTCAATCAGTTCTTCTGACCCGACTATATCAGCCCCAGCGTTGCTGGCTTCGTTTACCTTTTCGCCTCTGGCTATCACTGCCACCCGAACAATTTGTCCTGTGCCTTTAGGCAGTGCTACGGTTGTTCGCAACTGTTGGTCTGTATATTTGGGGTCAATTCCCAACCGGATATGCGCTTCCGCAGCTTCAACGAATTTAGCTGTTGCTGTGTCTTTGAGAAGGGCTAAAGCTTCTAAAGGATGATAATCCTTGTCTTCTACTTTTGCTTGTAGCGTCTGCAAACGACGCGATATTTTTGCCATTTTTTTCTCCTGGGGTAATTCCGAAGCCTCGCCTCTCCCCCGATAATTTTTTATTTGTCCTTTGTCCTTCGTCTTTCACTAATGACTAATGACCAATGACTAATCTTTGACTGTTATACCCATATTCTTAGCCGTTCCTGCCACAATCTTCATTGCCGCGTCAATGTCGTTGGCATTGAGGTCGGGGAGTTTCGTTTGGGCGATTTCTTGCAATTGGGCTTTAGTAATTGACCCAACCTTCTTTTTGTTGGGTTCATTCGAGCCTTTTTCAACTTTTGCCGCCTTCCGAATCAGCACTGATGCTGGTGGCGTTTTGAGTACAAACGTAAAACTCCGGTCTTCAAAAACCGAAATTTCTACAGGTATCACCATTCCAGCTTGGTCTGCTGTTTTGGCGTTGTACTCCTTGCAGAACATCATGATGTTAACGCCATGTTGACCCAAGGCGGGCCCAACTGGCGGTGCTGGGTTGGCTTTTCCAGCATTCAGGGCCAGTTTAATGACCGCCACTACTTTCTTCGCCATTTGTATTTAACTCTGTTTCTCTACCTGATTAAATTCCAATTCTACTGGTGTATCCCTGCCGAAAATTGAGAGCAAGGCTTTAAGTTTACTCCGTTCTGGAGACACTTCAATTACCTCGCCTTCAAAGTCTTTAAATGGACCAGAAAGCACCATTATCTTATCACCAGTAGCCATGTCAATTTTGACAACAGCTTCTTGTTCGCTGGTTTGTTTGAATATGCGTTCAACTTCCGAAGAACTCAGTGGTATCGGGTGGACATGACCGCGACCCTTGCTGCTACCACGTTTTTGTTCTGAACCAACAAAGTTAATTACATGAGAGGTGTTTCGTACCACCTGCCAGGTATCATCATCCATCATCATCCGCACCAGCACATAGCCAGGAAAAACTTTTTCTTCTGTATGCTGGCGACTGCCATCTTTGCGGATTTTCACCGCTGGCGTTTGCGGAATTTCTACCTGGATAATTTTGTCAGCTACATCAAAAGTTTGAATGCGTTGCTCCAAGTTAGTCTTTACACGCTTTTCACAGCCTGAAGCTACTTGTACAGCATACCAGCGTGCTTCTTTTGACGCTGCTTCTGCTGTTTCTCCTGTTTCCTCCGACTGCAACGTGGAGTTGCGAGGTTCGTCTGTTGCAAAAGTCATCAGAACACCTGTTTTGCTGCCCAACCAAACAATCCATCGACCAAGTATATCAAAGATGCGGAGAGTGCCACCATTAACAACACAGCGGCGGATTCGCTCACTATCTGCTTCCGACTGGGCCAAACTACTTTGTCAAGTTCTTCTTTGGTTCCCTGTATGAAGTTGCCTAAGCTAAAACCATTTGTGTTTTCTGGCAATTCTGCTTCACTTTTTTTGGCCACGACCCTTTATCCCCCGGTTTCTTACTCAATTTTGGATTTTGGGTTTTAGATTTACCCTATGCTTTAAGGCAAAGGTACTTAACTTCAGATTCTGGGTTGTGCATTTATTTTGAATTTTTTGTCAACTCCTTCGGGTTCAGCAGTCACTCATGGGGGAAAACCCCTTAGCGAAGCGTTTCGTAGAGAAGACCGGGCTGCTTCACCAAAATCTAAAATTTAAAATCTAAAATTTGTTCTTCCAGTTTTACAGTTTCGACTCTATTTTACTTAATTGAAAGCAAAACAACTGCAAATACAATAAGTTTACCCGAAATTATTATCACTAACTGCTAATATAGCAGTTGCGTAATTATTTCGGGCTTTATTTTTTGCTCTTGAGCGCGCCCTGGAGGACTTGAACCCCCGACATCAGGTTTTGGAGACCTGCGTTCTACCAACTGAACTAAGAGCGCACAAGCTGTTTTTTATTTACTTATTGCGCTGAACTAAATTTTAGCTTAACGCAACACGCGATTTCTATCATACTTCAATTTCGGTGAGAAAACAAGTTAGCGGCAGATGCCGCTTGAGATTTCTCCCATAATGAAAGAAGCACGAATCACAAAGGGCGGTCAAACCGTTGCTTAATCCGGGTTGCCTTACCTACGCGATCGCGGAGATAATACAGTTTAGCACGGCGGACTTTACCGCGACGTAATACCTTGATGCTGTCAATCCGGGGAGAATGCAACAGAAATACGCGCTCAACGCCTACACCTTGAAAAACCTTACGGACTGTAATAGTTTCGTTGATGCCACCATTGCGTTTGGCAATTACTACTCCTTCGTAGGGTTGTACCCGGTATTTTTCGCCTTCTTTAATTTTCACTCCTACTTTTACGGTGTCGCCCACATAAATGTCGGGCAAATTTGATTTTAGCTGTTCCGCTTCAATGGAGCGGATAATCTCTTGAGCGCTCATAGTCTTTCTGTCTGTCTGCTTAAAAAAAACCCACGATCATCAATCATAAATCGATAATCCTATTTCAGTCTACTTCTACTTATTGGAGATTGAGAATTTTACTGAGACAAAACTCGGTAGATCGAAGCTATATTGCAAAATGCCGTACCAAAGGTGTAAATCTATGAAATTTAGTGTCGTCATCAGTACCTATAATCGCTTGAACTTGCTGCAAAGAGCAATTGAGTCGGCTTGGAACCAAACCATTGAGTGTGAGGTGGTTGTTGCCGATGACTGTTCTTCTGATGATACCCAAACATATCTCAAAAGCTTAGGGGACAAGGTTGTCTACCATCGGAATCAAGTGAACCTTGGTCATGCAGCAACGGTAAATGCTGGAGTTGCCAAAGCTAGTGGCGACTGGATTAAGTTTTTAGATGATGACGACTATTTAGCTCCCAACTGCATAGAAGAGATGGCTAAGGCGATCGCACTTCATCCCGATGCTGTAATCTGTTCTTGTGTCGCGGCTCAGGTAGATGGCAATGAAGTTGAACTCAGTCGCACCCCGCAAGTTGGCCCTGGTTTAGCTTTTTATGTCCCCCAAGCCGATATTCATTACGGTATGCTCTTAGAGCTTGTACCCTTTGGTACGCCTGTACAAGTGGCTTGCCGACGTGATGCTTTTCTACAAACTGGTGGTTGGGACTCCACACTTGATGCTAACTGTGATGATATCGATTCGTGGATTAGGATTGCCCAGTTTGGTGATGCTATTTTCTTTAACCAGTGTCTTGCGTACCGAACTATTTGGCCCGGTGCATATAATCAAAAGTTTTCTTTGTCTCGGCGGTTGGCGACAAATATTTTGATGAAAGAAAAAATTTATGCCTTGGTAAATGAGCAACATCGCTCAAAAATTCCCGGCTTTCAAGATATAAAAAATTACCTGAAACTCCATTGGATTTTAGTATCACTGAAGCAAAAAAACCTCAAGAGCTTTTTTTCAATGATAGATCCATCTATATTTTCTCCTAAGTCTTGGAAGTTTTTGCTCACTGCTGCCTCATCACGTCGCTCTCAGGGAAACAATTCTGAAGTTCGTAAACTTGTATTGATTGATTCATAAGGGACTATTATTTGTAAATTTGTAGGGGTACAAAGCCTTGCGCCCCAATACTTTTCAGTTAAGGGGGGAGGAACACGAAAAAGTGAGATCATCGTGAAAAGAGCAGGGGAAACAGGGGGTGTGAAGAGAAAATTTTAGTATTTTTTTACGAGCCTTATAGCCCAATACGCTTGGGTAAAACTTCAAACTCTTTATTAGTTGCAAAAAAATTGTAGTGGGTCATTTGGCACGCTTATAGCCATTTTTGTAAAATAATTTTAAGGGTTCTAATGTGTCGAGTGGTATAAGCACCAGAACCGCCTAATCGATGTTGGTGCGATCGCTAACGAGTACGTTGACGACGAGCAGATCGTTTACCTGCCTAAATAGGCTTCTAGGGATTAGAGCTTCATGTAAAGTTAAAGATGAATATTTTTAAGTATTAGGAGTATTGAGTTTGGATAAATTGTAGTTTAAATGTACTAAAAAAGACTAATGCTATAAAGTTAGTAGAAAACTAGAAAAAGTAGGCTAAAAGTACTATTGTTACGTCATTTTCAACGCTTGAGCAAAAATATCAACGTATCCAAAAGGAGTTAATGGCCGGGGCGATCGCTCTTGGCGGTGTTTTCCTCATTGGCACTTCGTGGTACTCATTAGTGGAGGGCTGGACATGGGAAGATGCGGCTTACATGACAGTCATCACTCTAGCAACTGTGGGATACGGTGAGACTCATCCACTGGGTAGCCGAGGACGATTGTTTACGATTGCCCTGATTTTGTTGGGTGTAGTCAATATTGGTTACATTGTCAACAGATTTACAGAAGCGATCATTCAAGGCTACTTTCAACAAGGAATTCGGCTACAACAACAGAGGCGGTTAATGGAATCCCTAACAGAACATTACATCATCTGTGGATTTAGTCGGACTGGTCGTCAAATTGCCAAGGAATTTCGAGCAGAAGGCGCACCTTTTGTAGTGATTGATTCAGATATGGAATCTGTGCAAAGGGCACAGACAGAAGGTTACACGGCATATCAAGGTGACGCTACATTAGATGACACACTTTTGAAAGTTGGTATTGAACGGGCGATTTGTATTGTTGCAGCCCTGCCTTCCGATGCTGAAAATTTATACATTGTTTTATCAGCCAAAACACTAAATTTAGGAATTCGGGTGATTGCCCGCGCAAGTACAGAAGAAGCTTTGCAGAAGTTACGACGCGGTGGTGCAGATGAGGTGATATCCCCCTATATTACTGGTGGGAAGCGGATGGCTGCTGCGGCACTCAGACCCCAGGTTTTGGACTTTGTAGACGGGATTTTGACAGGTGCAGACCGTCAGTTGTATATGGAAGAATTTTTACTCGACCCGGCTTTTTGTCCCTTTGTCGGTCAAAGTTTGCAAAAGGCGAGATTGCGATCGCAATCAGGGGCATTAGTTCTGGCAATTCGCCGCGCTGATGGGGCTCTCATCGGTGGTCCCACTGGCGATACAGTCTTAATGTCGGGCGATCGGCTGATTGGTATGGGTACAGCAGAACAGTTGCGTAGCCTTAACCAAATTCTCGGCCCGATTAATTCCAAGGAACTGCGGCGACCGAAAAATAGCTGATTTTATTTTTCCTTAATTACTTCTCATACCAAATTCTAAGTAAGCTTTGTATAGTGTAATTGCATACTCTGATTGTCAAGCAATCTAAAGTTTGATGGCAACGATACGAATTCTCCGATAGTCGGCTGTCCAATTACCTTGTTGATACAGTGTCGGCAAAAGATGCTCTTCTACAGTGCGAATTACTTGTATTTTTTGGTCAGCAGACAGTCCTGCTAGAAAAGCATCAGCAAACATTTCAAGCCAGTTCGCCATCCCTGCTTCGCCTTCTGTTAGGGGAGTAGGACGAGCAAACAAGGTGGCATAAGTAACATCAAAGCCTTGTTGTTCTAGTAGGGTAGCGTACTCACCAATACTAGGGAAATACCAAGGATTCAGTGCTTGTGGGAAGATAGCGATCGCCTCTAAAGCACTGTACAAAGCTGTGACGATCGCTTGAACATTTCCCTTACCACCAAATTCTGCGACAAAACGCCCCCCAGGTTTTAACGCTTGATGTATGGAAGCGATCGCCGCATCTGCTTCTTTAATCCAATGTAAAACAGCGTTGGAAAATACAGCATCCAATGGTTTCAATACTTGAAAATCTCTGGCATCAGCAACATTAAAGCGTAGATGGGGATAGTTTTGTCTTGCTGTCTCAATCATCGAGGATGCGCGATCGATTCCAGTCACTTCAGCCCCGGCTTGAGCAATTTTTTCTGTTAGTTGCCCAGTCCCACAGCCAAGATCCAAAATGGATTCTCCTGGCTTGGGATTGAGTACTTTCAGCAAGTTCTCGCCATATTGCCAGACAAAGGCGTGTTTATCCTCATACAGGTCTGTATTCCAATTATTGTCGAGTAATGGAAGATTATTCATAAACTATGAAATTACATTGCAGAGTATTGTTTTGCTAGTCGTCAACCAAGTTCGGTAGATTGGTGACTGCATAATCATCACAATAAAAAATATTATTAATTATGTCCAATATATATTTTGACCTTAACTAATATTTAAAAGATACAAGTTCAGGTAACAGATGGAACTACGACACCTGCGCTACTTTGTCACTTTGGCAGAAGAACTGCACTTTGGACGGGCAGCAGAAAGATTGCACATTGCCCAACCTCCCTTAAGTCAACAAATTCGCCAGCTAGAGAAGGAATTGGGCTTTGAACTGTTTCATCGCACAAAACGAAGCGTGAATTTAACAGAAGCGGGGGTGGTTTTTCTGGATGAAGTCCAACAAATTCTCAGGCAATTGCAGCAGGCAATCCAAGTCGGGCAACAAACTAGTCGCGGTGAACTCGGAGAATTAGCGATCGGCTTTGTCAGTTCTGCCGCGTATAATATCTTGCCAAGCATTTTGCGAACCTTTCGGAATTGTGTTCCTGGTGTGAGTCTAGAGTTGCATGAACTGACTACAGATCAACAGTTAGAGTGGTTACGCACAGGTCGGATAGATGTAGGGTTTGTTCGTCCACCTGTGGAGGAAAATACATTTAGCTGGGAAATAATTTTTCAAGAGTCGCTGATAGTAGCATTACCTGAAGCACATTTGTTAGCAAATCAACCTTATGTGTGTTTGCGATCGCTTGCTAATGAACCCTTTATTTTATTTCCGAGAATATTAGCGCCTGGACTCTACGACTTAATTATTAGTCTCTGCCAGCAAGCAGGTTTTAGTCCCTCTGTAAGTCAACAAGCCATTCAGATGCAAACAATTGTTAGCCTAGTGGCAGCCGAAATAGGTATTGCAATCGTGCCGGCATCTTTACAAAATTTGCAACGAACTGGGGTAGTTTATAAAAATATCGAGCCAGTCAGCCCAAAAGTTGCCATTGCAATGATTTGGCACAGCAGCGAGACATCCCCAACAATACAGAGATTTCTGGAGATTGTAAAACACATAATTTAATTTATTCCTGGCGATTTATTTACCAATCAGTATCCATTGCAAAAATCTGCAAATGGCTGTTAAATCGTCTGATTGCGGCTGTTCTCCCTCAGTAGCTGAAGATAGCCATTTTTGCATACGGATACAAGGTATATAAATTCCAGTACTTGAAATTATGTAAGTTTCGCCAAACTCTTGATAACCAGATGCTTCATAAAAAGGTTTAGCAGTGATTGATGCACAAACAGCTAATGTATTGATGTTTTCGGACAAAGCTTTGCGTTCCATTGCTTTTAGTAACTCTGTACCAATTCCTTGTCGCACATATTGAGGATGGACATAAATTGCACTCACCCAATATTTGGAGTACGCAGAGAAACCAACAATTTTTTCTCCAATTTCAGCAACAAAAACTATATCTTTTGTATCTTTCCCTTCTAAATCATTTAACTGTTTATCGTTCAATAAGCCTTGAATCTGTTCAGGATTATAATCTTGGGAACAAAGTATCTGTATAGCATCTCTTTGGATATCGAAAATCTGATTTCTATCTTGCGGTTGGACTAGGCGAATTTTCACGTGATTAGGCTGAGTTCTATTCATCAGTAGGTTCTAACACATCTTTTGATACATTATGCCTATCTCAACCACTACAGAATATTGGCTTTGCTTTCTACCAAGCTTTTATACACCAATGATTCTAGCCAGATGAATGGAATAGCCTAGACCGTAAAAGTAAGTCTTTTTTAGTACGCCATAATCTCTAAATACCGCAATATCTATTTTTATTTTCCTCATTTCCAGTATATATAAAGGGATGAGGTAGAAATAACTAATGCCCAATGACTAATGACCAATGACTAATAACTAATAATCAATTTCTTTCCACCCATGCATGGATGCTATACCTTTAGTAACCCATTCGATCAGAATTGGGGGAGCTTCTGATATCAAAATGCTAGGATAAACTGCTGTACCCCATTCGGGATGCACTAGTACACGGCATTGATTTTTAATCACTGGATAGTTAAGCAAAGCTTTGACAACTGCTGTGTCATCATGGGGAATTGCTCCAGGATGAGATAGTAAAGGGTAGCCTGTACGAGGGTCGATCAGGTCAGTTAAATAGCCGCGATCGCGCAGATTAAATGCTAAATCACAGCCAAATCGCATAAACTTTTCTCGTAAGCGTTCTTTCTCTGACTCTACTTCTGCCGTCTTTTTGACTAATTGATAACGCGATTGTTGCAAGACAATCACTACTCGTAAAAACGGTTGCCGTTTCCAATCCGGTAATATCCGTTCGCAGTTGGCACAGATATATTGACTGGGAGCATGAATTGAAATTTGAACCGCTTGTCCTGTTTCGCCAACTAAATTAATGGGACAGGCTTGCTCCGAAGTGTAAACTTTGGGATAGTTCACTAAATTGATTCGGCTTATGCAAATTTTTTAATTTAATCTACGGTATAGATGATAGCTCTTAAAAGTTCAGAAAAATCATCATTTTCCTCTCTTATGTTACTTTTTTTAGAAGCATAAGATAATAATTTGAGAATTTTAATCCGAATTTTATCCTTTATTAACCTGTTGTCATAGGATTTGTTGCGATCGCTGTAGGCATTAGCATAAGTGTAGACAAGCGATGCATCTGGCGGGCTACGCCTACGTTCCTGAAATCCGTTCGATTAAAACCCCAAAAAATTAACTCTATCTCACCCAATTAATTGAGTTTTAAAGAATTTACCGGCACTTCATCCCAAGAATCAACTGTCCGCAATTGCGCTACCCAACCTGCTGCCTTTTGCTTCTCGGTCAAATTATTCTGAAAGGAATCATGACACTCTTTAGCTTGAGATTCATTACAAGTGGCAATACAGGCATGAATCATCCCAGACGGATCAATTTGCTCATTTACCCAAATAGTCATGGAATATTTCCTCGAAAAGTGTAGCGAAAAAAGCTATTTGTTATTTTAGAACACTATTAGAGTCAAAAATTGCAGATCAAAATCGGTAATAAATAGTGAACTAATATTAGCGATTACTAATTTACAATTATTCAGTTCCGCTTTATCTGGTAGGCGCATAGGATTTATCGCCTCTTTCGTAGCGACGGCGGTAGAGTAATTCTAACTGTCCACCATATTCTTGAATCCAAGCTATCTGACGCTGATAGAGTCCCCGGAAGGTATTAGCAAATAATAGTGTAAAGATTGCTACTACTAATCCTGATGCTGTGGATACTAAAGCTTCACTAATTCCAGATGTTACACCTGTTGTTTTAGTACCTCCCACATCTCCAATATTTAGAGAGGCAAAGGAGTTAATTAATCCTAAGACAGTGCCGAGAAGTCCCAACAACGGCGCAAGACCAATAATTGTCTCAAAAATATTTTGCGATCGCTTAAGTAAGGGAATTTCGGCTTGTGCTTCACTTTCTAATGCCAAACGAAATTCCTCTGGTGTCGGCTCTTCTAATTCTAAAGCTGCTAAAAAAATTCGAGCAATGGGTAAATCAGCATTTTTCTGCAATTTATCTAAAGCACTAACTACATTATCAAGGCGATAAAGCTGTAGCACCTCTCGCACTACCTTGTTTTGGCGATTATTTATTCTTACCCAAAAGATGATCCGCTCGATAATTAGCGCCACACCTAACAAAGAGAATGCCAGGAGAGGCCACATAACTACGCCACCTGCTGTAAACAGATTACTAATTTCCATTTATTATTTTTTAACTCTTCAACAACGCTAGATTAGCAGATTGTTGTTTTAGGGAATTGGGCATTGGGCATTGGAGAGAATGAAAAACTACCTCTGTCTCTTCTGCTCACTGTTTCTTTATCTCCTCATTCCCTTACTCAATATTCAGAACTCTTTCGGCTATCCTGAGTTTGGCCGATCGCGATCGCGGATTCTTACTAATTTCCTCTTCTTGTGCAATAATTGGTTTTTTTGTCAAGACTTTTAATAAAGGTGAATTTCTTAAACCATGCTTCACCGGGCGGTCTTCCAGACTATGAAAACTGATAATCGCAATTCTGCCGCCAGGGACAAGGGCATTTGGTGCTTTATCCAAAAAGGTTTCTAGGGATTTTAACTCATCGTTGACGACAATTCGCAGAGCTTGAAAAACCCGGGTAGCGGGGTGAATTCTCCCATAACGGTATTTCGGAGGCACTGAAGAAGCGATCGCATCAGCCAATTCTGTAGTCGTATGCAACGGCCGGCGTTCTACAATACGACGAGCAATGCGCCGCGATAATCTCTCTTCACCGTACTTAAAGAAAATATCAGCTAATTCTGCTTCATCCCAATTATTAATCACATCAGCAGCAGTTAGCGATCGCCCTCTATCCATTCGCATATCTAAATTTGCAGCTTGGCGAAAGCTGAAACCCCGTTCTGCTTGGTCTAAATGGTAAGAACTTACCCCCAAATCGGCTAAGATACCATCGAAAGTATTGGGGGGAAACTCATAGTCAGCAAAGTTGCTGTAAATAAATTGTACGCGATCGCCAAACTCTGCCAATTCTTTCCTCGCTGCTGCTAAAGCATCCTCATCTTGGTCAATTGCCGTTAATTTTACATCTGGTGCGGCTGCTAAAATTAAACGGCTGTGACCTCCACCGCCTACCGTCGTATCAAGATAATGGCCTCCGGGAGATACCGCTAGACCTGCAATCACTTCTTGCGGTAAGACTGGTAGATGAGAAAATATTGGTTCTTCAATAGCTAGCTGACGATTCATGAGACTTAAGGCAAAAAACCACAGATGAACTTTAATTATGTATTCTTTTGTTTGTGTCTTTGTGTATTCCTAATTAAAAATAGTTTTTAAACCACTAAGAGGATGTTTTAAAAGTGGTTGGTGTAAACAACTAAAAAAGTTGTACAATTTGCGCGTCTACAAGCACTATTATATCGTTAGCTACTGAGAAGTTTTTAAAAAATAAAGTTCTACAATTTCATCATGCTACCATCCAGAAACAAATAAAAAAGTTGTACAATTTTGCAAATGACTTCCCTGTGAGGATTTGGGAATATTTGCTCCAATATTTAGTGGCGATCACATTCCAAGTACAAAGCTGAATTAATAGCCTGAATTTGCGAGGGATGCGATCGCAGTGCCTATTTACTTCGACAAAACCACGCTTTGACGTACAGCACGCTTGCGCTCGCTTTTCCGAACACCGCCAGCCATCTGATATTCATGGCTATCGTTACCATATTTATAAGCAATACCACGCAAAATCTTTTCAGAATAGTCTGCCAAATCTTGTTCATTTTCAACGATCTGGGTTAGTAAGACATCAATAGTAGAGAGGGTGGTATTGTATGCTTCTAGAGATTTTCGGAGGCTTTCGATTTTTTCAGTATAATCTTTGACTGTTAACTTTTCTCCGACATCGAGAGTTGGACTAATAGATTTAATGCTTGCTAAACGTACTTCAGCTTTGCCAAGAGTACGTGAGTTGCGTTTTGCCCTTGCCATAATTAATACGCATTTTCTAGATTACTGATAACTCTATAGTGGACAATTGTTGAAGAAGTTGTCATACGTGAAATTGTTGATTTTTCTGAAAAAGCCTAAAATTTAAGTACGTTACAACATTTTTTACCAATCAAAACCATATTTATTGTTGAGGCATAGCAGTACTGTGCCTTAAAAGCGTATTTTATTTAAGGGAAAATGCTGTAATACAAGTCTGTTTCTCATAACGTCAAGGCAGAAGCTGCTACAGACTGCGCGTAACACGGATACGTCTTGGCAGAAGTTCTTACAGGGAAGACGGAAGCTGCTACAGGCTGCGCGTAACACGGATACGTTTTGGCGGAAGCTGCTACTCTTAAGACGGAAGCTGCTACAGGCTGCACGAAACACGGATACGTCTTGGCGGAAGCTGCTCCCTTCCCTGCGGGACGCTATGCGAACGACTTCGCTCAGGGAGCGTTCTTGTGTAAGGGAGCGGAAGCGATGCCTGGATTGGGCAGCGCCTACGCGTGTTTTAATCAGTGCATTGTTTGACTTTTAAAAGCGATCGCCTGTTTTAATCAGTACAATCGCAGTAGCAGTAATTGATTTCCTTAAGCAAAACGTTCCCTAAAGAAAATGTTTCCTGAGTGAAGTCGTTCGCGTAGCGTCCCGCAGGGAAGGGAACATTCTAATTGCTCTTAGAACCAATGTCATCGCAGAGGGTGCGATCGTTCACATTCTTCCTAAGTGTTTTTTATCGGTATTCAATACTTGTCGGTTAAGGGGAAAAGGGGAAGGTGGGGTCCCCTCTGGGGATAAGGGGCGGGGGAAAAGGGAAAGAAAAAACCTTTAACCCTTCCCCTTTAACCTTTTCTCCAAACCCAATTCTGAGTTCAAAATCCTTAACCGAGTAGTATTGTATCGGTATTAGATTACTGTTGTATTTGTCTCATAAAAATTCCTGTAGATGCTTGCATATTCACCTACAGGATAAGTTGTATGATTATTTTATTTGTTATACGACTTTTTTATTGTTGTACAACAGCTACTACCTCTATTAATAAACTATTCCACCGTTACTGACTTGGCCAAATTTCTTGGCTGATCGACATCCAAACCGCGACGGGCGGCAATGTGATAAGCCAATAATTGCAAAGGAACTACTGTCAAAATCGGAGAAAGTAATTCTTCTACATGAGAGACGGGAAGAAGATCGTTAAAGATTTCCGCAGCTTCGCCATCGTTGACAGGAGTAACGCCAATTAACCGAGAATCTCTGGCTTTGGCTTCTTGGGCATTAGAAATAACTTTTTCGTACACACTACCAGGAATTGCGATCGCAACTACTGGTACTTTCGCATCTAAAAGTGCGATCGGGCCATGTTTCATCTCTCCAGCTGGATACCCTTCAGCGTGAATATAGCTGATTTCTTTTAATTTCAACGCCCCTTCTAAAGCAATGGGAAAGTTGATTCCTCTTCCTATAAAAATGAAATCTTGGGTTTCGGCAAATTCGTGGGCTAGCTGTTCGGTTAAACGTTCCTGACTTTCCAAAGTTGCTTCAATTTCTTTAGGAATCTGCCGTAACCCGTTAATAATTTGATCTAATGTGTCTTTTGAAACAGTTTGACGACGGGCGGCTAAATCCAATGCCAAAGCATAAAATGCCATCAGTTGAGCAGTAAAAGTTTTTGTCGCCGCTACCCCAATTTCAATTCCTGCTAAGGTACTGATGACATGCGGCACTAGATGACCAAGGCTGCTTTCGGGGCGATTGGTAATGCCCAGTAGTCGCGCTTGATATTTAGGTTCTCTCCCTTGGCGACGTTCTTTTTCCATTGTCAAAGCTGCTAGGGTATCGGCTGTTTCACCTGATTGGGTAACACCGATAATCAACGTGTTAGCGGTCACGGGTGATGGTGCATAGCGATACTCAGAAGCGTAATGTACCTGAGTAGAAATTCCTGCTAATTGTTCGAGTAAATATTTTCCGATTAATGCTGCGTGCCAACTTGTACCGCAGGCAAGGATCTGAATTTGTTCTAAATCGTTGTATAAATCCGCAGGTAAACCAAGATTGATTGGTGATTCGGTAGATTCGGCTGGATTGAAGTAAGCATCTAAACTAGCTCTGACTACCCCTGGTTGCTCATGAATTTCTTTGAGCATGAAGTGTTTGAATCCCTGCTTTTCTACCAATGCAGGATTGAAGTTGAGCAGGCGGGGTTGTTTTTTCAACCTGTCGCCAGCAAAATTGTAAATCTCAACGCCTAAAGGAGTGAGACGAGCAATTTCGCCATTTTCTAAAGGTAGCACCGCACGGGTGTAGGCAACGATCGCAGGCGTGTCAGATGCACAAAAGAATTCCCCTTGCCCAAAACCAATTACCAAAGGCGCTTGTTGGCGAACAACAATCAATTCATCGGGGTAGTCAGCAGAAATAACTGCGATCGCAAATGCCCCGTGTAAGTGGTTAACGGCTTGGCGAACTGCTTCTAAAAAGGGGGATGAGGAAGATGAAGGGGGAATATTCTTTAAAAATTCGGCTATGAGATGGGGAATTACTTCAGTATCAGTTTCAGAAACAAACTGGTGTCCTTTTGCTTTAAGTTCTTCGCGTAAGTCGCGGTAATTTTCGATAATGCCATTTTGTACCACCGCCACTCGCTTTGCCGTATCTAAATGGGGATGGGCGTTGTATTCTTCTGGCTTACCATGAGTTGCCCAACGAGTGTGACCAATACCAATCTGGGCGGGGGCTTCTATTTGTTCTAGTTTAGAGCGTAGGTTATGCAGTTTGCCCTTTGCCCGCACACAATTAACTTCACCTTCCCAAACAGTGGCGATTCCAGCAGAATCGTAGCCCCTGTACTCTAGTTTTTCCAGCCCAGCCAGTAAAATGTCTGTCGCCGCTTGAGTGCCTATATATCCAACAATTCCGCACATTGTTCACACCACTTTTTTTCAGGATGATTAAATCCAGTATAGTGTTTAGCACAAACTCGACGTTTTGCAAAGAAAAAAGGGAGTAATATTACTCCCTCTACCACTAGGTATTGTTATGGATTTTGGGCTTTTAAAGCAGATTCACAGTCAGCTTTTGACCTGACAGTACAAATACGCTTCTAGGATTTAAGTACCCAGAGATTTTTATCCCCAATCTAAAATTAAAATTTCGTAAAGCAGGTAGTGTCCACTCTACGATGCTAAAGGTGCTTGATATTGACACACTTCAAAGTCTTAAGTTCCGAGTTCCGAGTTCTGAGTGAAGAATCAAGAAATTAGCTTTTTTGATTTACTTCTTTTTGTCTCAGCACTCAGCACTCGGCACTAGCTTTTTAGTAAGCCAGACCCATACTGCGAGTTGTTTCAGCGCCCAGGTAAACCCGGATGCTCAAAAAGTCGGTGGGACAAGCGGTTTCGCAGCGCTTACAGCCAACGCAGTCTTCTGTACGGGGTGAAGAGGCAATTTGAGCAGCTTTACAGCCATCCCAAGGAACCATCTCAAGTACATCAGTAGGGCAAGCGCGGACGCATTGGGTGCAGCCAATGCAGGTATCGTAGATTTTTACGGTGTGAGACATTGAAAAAACCGCTCCTTTCGAGTGTTCTTCTCTGCGAAAGAATCATAATCAACGCATAGTTTACCGCAGTGTTTGATAGGCCGTAATCAAAAGGCTACATAACTTCAAACAATGTAATGAGCACGCTTAATAAGTCGTTTTTCCGAGATTGCCCCGATTGCTCTATTTATTAGCAACATCAGATGAGCGTATTTACTCTAGCCCTATACCATAATGGGGTTTAATAGTAAAAATAAATGAAACAAAAGTCAATCTACAAGGCTAAATGCAGAAGTTATCTATGGTAACTATTTAGCAATCCTCATACCGATTCTATATGAAGCTATGATTAATTAACGTAGGAGCAATACATAAATTGCCCCTCCAGCTTCTAGGTTTTCATAACTCTTAATAAGCACATTTTCAAACAGAAAATTCAATTCTGAATGTTATAGATTATGGACTCAGCACTAGTTGCCATTCTCTGCTTTGGGAATTCCATTTAGGTAATTGAGTTTCACCAACAACATAGGGGCCCCAATAACGACGGGAGCCATCTTGTGCAAAGGCAACTAAAATATCTCCCTTCTCCAGCTTTAAATTATTCTGAGGTAGAGATAAAAGCAGTCCCTTCTCACTACCTTCTTGGGGGGCAAAATCCCAATGTGCCGGTACATCATATTGAGTCTGTTTAGTACCAGAACCTTTTGCTACCGACTCTCGTGCCAGTAGAGCTAGGCGTACAGGTTGATTTGTTTGATTACTCATCCGCAAAGTCCCTTGATTCTTAGCTTTGCTTGCTGATTTATCACGCTCTGCTAAGACAGGATAAGTATTCTCTTTACTACTATGTTCTACTTTATTGGTTGGAGTAGATAGATTAGCGGAAATACTTTTTTCAGGTGAAACAGGTTTAGAAGAAGTTGTCTCCCACTCTTGAGTTTCACTTGGCAGTTGTGAAGATGTATCTGGGTTTGTGGACTCAAAGGATACACTCACTCCAAAGCATCCCACCAGAGCAACAAGCAGTCCCAAGCAACAGGCTGTAACACCGACGTTACGATACACTAAAGATTTCATATTGATAGTTTTTAGAAATAAATATTTTGTCTAGGCTTGACCAAATAGTAGCCTATTATCACGAAAGACAATTATGAAAAGTAGCTTAAGATAGATTTTATTCAGATTAAGCACATCAATGTATTATAAGTATCATTTTGATTAGAAAATATTTGGAGGAAATTATTTCATTGATGTCCGAAAAACAACAGTTACAGACACTAATTGCTTTGTGTATTGACCGTAGGCTTGGATAAAAACAAGAAAATTAGATACCGAACTAGTCAATGTATTTGTATAGAAAAATAAAAATATCGTAAAGATACTAGCAGAGACAACAAAGTGTCTTTTGCCAGCCCAGATGATAAATATATTTCATCTTGAGTTAGAAAAAGCAGCCTTGAAACCGCCTGTGCTTCCTTAAAGATGATAGGATGTGGAAATTTAAATTAACGCTGGAAACCCAGCATATATCTATAATATTAACAAATAAGCTTAGGCTACAACCAATATATTCTTTAATAATATAAAGATATTTCAAGATATCTTGACTTTTTCCCAGAAGTCTATCTGATGCAAAACACTCGTCTGAATAACTTGTTGGATGCCATTGCTACACGCTTGGGGCAATGGTTTTTAAATCCTTGGCGGCGATTATCGTTACTGATAATTAGTTTTTTGTTTGGTTTTTTTCTGGGAAACGCAGTTTCCACTACAGCTGGTCAACGGGCAGAATTAGATATTGTGGTAGCTGGTTTTTTAGTAGTGTTAACGGAAGTTACTAGTAGAATATTTTACAGTCAGAGCTTTTTTACTAGGCGATCGCTCTTTGTAGACTCACTAAATCTCCTCAAAGTTGGTTTCACCTACAGCCTGTTTCTTGAAGCCTTTAAGCTGGGATCGTGAGAATAGGCAGGGGAGCAGGGGGTAAGGGGACAAGGGGACAAAGGGACAAGGGGACAAGGGGACAGGGGGCGGAGGCGCAGGGGGACAGAGGGGCATAAGGGGAAATTATGAGTTTGTGGCTGGGTGAAATTTTAATTTCAGAAACTGTAACTGAAACTTGGCAGCAGCAAGCAAGAGAAGCAGCACTAGCAGATAGGTTAAGGGCAAAAGCTTTTGGGATCACGCCGGAAAATGTCGATGAAGCGATCGCTTTTCGATCGCATTTACTAAAATCTGTCCTCCCAGCTTTTAGCCAATTCTGCCAAACTACCCTCCAAATCGAACCCAAGAAAATGTTACAGGTTTTGTGGGACTTGTGGCTGCCTTTGGGGATCAAACTAGCATCGCAGCGCCAACAGTTGGAACGCCCTCTGATTCAAGGAATATTAGGAGGACAAGGCACTGGTAAAACTACAATGTCTAAGGTTCTCAGTTTGATTCTGAATCAGTTGGGATTCCGGACTCTGAGTTTATCTTTGGATGACTTATATAAAACTTACAGCGATCGCTTGGTCTTAACACAGCAAGATCCCCGCTTGATTTGGCGCGGCCCACCAGGAACCCACGATATAGATTTAGGCTTAGATGTACTAGATCATATCTGTCAGTCGCAAAGTTCAGTTATGGTTCCCCGGTTTGATAAATCTGCATACAAAGGCGCTGGCGATCGCACTACTTCAGAAATGGTTACAGGTATAGATATTGTACTATTTGAAGGTTGGTTTGTGGGTGTACGACCAATTAATGCAGATGTATTTGATACTGCACCACCGCCAATTGTCACAAATGAAGATAGAGCATTTGCCCGTGATATGAATCTTCGCCTCCATGATTATTTACCACTGTGGGATCGATTGGACAGCTTAATTGTGCTATGTCCAACTGATTACCGCTGTTCTTTGGAGTGGCGCAAACAGGCGGAACAGCAGATGATTGCTGCGGGTAAGTCGGGGATGACCAATGCAGAGATAGAGGAATTTGTCAATTATTTTTGGCGATCGCTTCACCCGGAATTATTTATCAAGCCCTTGGTAAAAGATGCAACAGCAGTTGATCTAGTGGTTGAAATTCATGCCGATCATAGCTTTGGTGAAGTGTATTGCGATCGGGCTAATTCATAATTCGTAGCAATCATGTCCGGCGGGTAATAGTTATGATTCCCAAAGCCATTGCACCCCTCACGCCAGTTGCTCACTTGGCGAGACATCTGGGTGCTAGCCTCTCCCTTTGGGAAAAGATCGCATTGGCTCCTTTTAATGACCTCCTTGCTTGCGGGCTATCCACTACCCGGATCTTTATCAACAAAACTACAACTCACTTAAAAATAAGACTAATGGATAGCCGACAAGGGAAGGGGAGTAAGATTCAAGGTTTCTTGGAGCGAGAAAATTAACAGCAGGATTTAGTAGACTACTTGCCACCAACCGAAGGCTGGGCCAATAAAACGGATAGTTGCCCATCCTATAACCATAAGGATAATGCCTATCCAAGCACCACGAGTTGTCCAGCTGACAAATTGTTCGCCTTGAATTTTTGTGATGGGAAGCCAAGGCAAGATTCGAGTCTCTTGACCGTATGTTTCCCCTTGTGTGGTTTTGCGACGCTTTGCTTCACCCATAATCAGCAATTCAATTTTTACTTAGGTTCTAAATTTATCTTGCCAGGAATTATGGCTATAGACAATTGGGGAATGGGGCATGAGAATGACTTTAAGCGGAATTTTCTTCATCGGTATTAGAAAACAAACTGGGGTCAAGATAGTTAATGCGTGCCAGAGGACTTAAAGCAGAGAGAATTTGAGCGCCGTAGCTACGATTAACTACACGACTATCAAGTAAAGCAACAATGCCTTGACTTTCTCGGACTGGCGCGATCGCTCTTTGTAATTCATTCAAGGCTGCTGGCAATAAATATAAACGAAACCAATCTTGATGCGATCGCTTATAAAGAGCTACCCTACCAGCGACTAGCGGATTTTCTAAAGATGGTAAAGGTAAAGTAGCAATAATTAACAAATGGGGTGCTGGTAAGACTCGCTGATGTTCTCGCCAAAATTCCCAACCGCTAATTAAAATACCATTTTCATCTAAACAAGTTTTTTCTACCTGCACTCGTGAACCAAATTCTGAAGCCAAAATTGTCGCCACTTGAGCCTTGAGTGGTACATCCCCCACCAAGACAACCGTTAACCCCGGTGCTGTAGCACTTAGACAAACCAGTGTGCGGACTTTATGAATAAATGCCGCTTGGAATTCTGGCGTGTTAGGTAAGGGCAATTTATAGGGTACATACAGTTGAATTGCTTCCGCTTGACTCTCCGAGGAGAACTTCAGGCAAGTTAAATCTTCCAAACCAAGGCGCTGTCGGAAAAGAGGAGCCTCAGTTTCCGGTTCTATAGCGCTGCCAATTAAAACTACTGGTTGTCGCTGCCATAAGGGTAAGAGGATTTCTCTTAATTCCATTGGGGCATAGTGCAAAGAAAATAAACCTTGTCTATGGGCTATAGTCGCCCAGAAGAGGGGAGGGGAGGCAGCAGAGGCAGGGGAGGAAAGATTTTCATTAAGGGTTTGAAATTGTTGCCAGAATTGTTTCCAGGGTTCTGGCAGTGATCGTGCTGACTCTAAAGCTAAACAAAGACGGCTTAAAATCTCTATTTCTGGTTGGGAAATTAGATAGCAGTGATATGGATTAACAGGATGCTGAAAAAGTTCGTGCGTTAGTTGTATCCGTGCTTCGCTAATTGCCTCAGCTTGATTTGGACAAGCCAATATGAGTTCGTCCCAATCATGGGGTTGAATATCTTGGGTAAGTTGATCGCGTACCCAATCTTCGAGATCGTCTACCCCATCAATAATTGTGGGGATGCCTTCGGGAAAGCGATCGCCACCAGCAAATTGTCCTCTTAACCAAGCTTCTGGAGAGGTTAACAGTAGCCCTTGGAACTCAGGATCAGGCCAAGCGTCACCTGTTCTAATTGATTTATTGGCTGGTAGCCACTGCTGTAGACGGGGAATTTCTATCCGCAGCAGAAGTTGCTGCACTGGTTCTTGAGCAACAATAATTACAGGGCCGTGCCACATTAGGGCTGATGCTACAAAACTAGTGCGATACCGCCCTTGATAGCCACAAACTGCTCCTACTTGAATTAGGGCACTACGTCCCAGGCGCAAGGCGCGTGCTACCAACCGTGCCATCGTCAAATGATGGGGCCAGGAAGGGAACCCCGCTTGCGATCGCAAAAAGTTATGTAGTGACAAATGAACTTCTGCCTCAATCACACGCTTTTAATTCCATACAAAGTGATTTTTACTTCCAATTGCCCCATTTCTATTATCTTGTCATTTGTTATTTGTCAGTTGTCCTTTGCTAATGACTAATGACCAATGACAAATGATCAATCACCCAATACCCTGAATTATGCCAATTTACACAGGAATTTCCAGCGAAGCCTTCAGGCATCCACTAGATCGCCAAGCCGAGCAAGCTTTACGAAATTTACCGGGATTTGATTTAATCGCTCGTAAATTTGTGGAATTTATCTACGAACGCCCTCAATTAGTCTATCTAATGGGTAACACCATCCAAGTCGGGCCGCGTCAGTATTCCACTATTTACCAGATGTTTCGGGAATGCGTCCGAGATTTGGACATTTACCCAGAACCCGCGCTGTTTGTCTCGCAAGATCCCCAAGCAAATAGCTATGCACTGGGGCAAGAGAATCCTTACATAGTTATAAATACAGGGATACTAGACTTACTAGACGAAGCTGAGATTCGGGTGGTGCTAGCCCATGAACTGGGGCATATTAAATGTGGTCATACTATTTTAATTCAAATGGCGATGTGGGCGATGAGTGCTGCTTCTGCCTTGGGCGAATTGACCTTTGGCCTCGGTAATCTTGTAACACAAGGCTTGATTTACGCCTTTTTTGAGTGGCGGCGTAAAGCCGAGTTATCGTCAGATCGCGCCGCACTACTGGTAATGGATGACTTGAATCCTGTAATGTCAACCATGATGAAGCTCTCTGGCGGTAGTCACAAATATGCCAATGAATGTAGTTTACAAGAATTTATCAAGCAGTCAGAAAATTATCAGGCACTGGATGAAGATGGACTGAATCAGATATATAAATTTTTGATTTACAACGGCGCTCAGGGTACGATGTTAAGTCATCCTTTCCCCGTTGAACGCCTGCATTACTTACGGGCGTGGGCAGTATCCGAAGAATACCAGCAAATTCGCCGAGGGAATTATCAGCGATCGCCTGCTTCTGGCTCAGTAAATGTTGCAGCAGAATCTTCCCCAAATGAAACAGATAATTTGCGCCGTCAAATTGAGGAATTACGACGGGAAATTAACAGAATGAGAAGACCTGATACGGATTCGTAATTAAGGAGCAATCACATAGGGCGGGCACTGGTATTAGTAAATAGTGCCTAGCCTACTTAATATTGATGCAAGATGCTAATTATACCACGTTAACGCACTCTTTGGGGTAGGATAAATTCAATATTCAAAATTAAAAACTTGAATATTGCTTAACTATATCTGAGCATTAAATTTAGATGTAGGCATTTATCAATATGGCAATTCACTTGACAAAACGGCTTTCTGTGTTCGCTACTATTCTAGCTCTTGTCCTTTCCATGCCGGGAATTGCCTTAGCTACACCGGTTCAACTCCATACTACTTCTGGAGTCATTTTCGCCCAAATTACCAAAACTGCAAGTTACTCCACCTTGTCGGATATTAATCTGACTCCCTTACAAAGCCAAGAACTCCAGGCTGTGCGTCAAAGAAGAAACAGAGAAATTGAGGCAGTTTTAAACACATCACAACGCGCCCAACTTAATCGCAATCTCCGGGCTGGTAATAATATGAATCAAGCCCTAGTAAAGCTAAATTTACAACCAGAACAGCAAGATTTAGTTAAGGCGATCGTCCAATTTACTAACTTGAAAATGAAGGCTATTTTGTCTAGACATTCGCTAAAAATCGTACAGAAATAAAGGTTTTATTTTTAGAGGGTATTTGAAAAGTATCTCATTGTGACTTTAGGCACTTTAGATCCCCCCTAACCCCCTTAAAAAGAGGGGGAAACCAGAATCAAAGTCCCCAATTTATCGGGGTATTTAGAGCGATCTAAAACTTTTGATACTCCAGTGATATTCGTTTACAGTCCACAGGCGGACTCTAGTTTGTATCATTATGTGTTTCCTTTAGCGATGCCTGGGTTGGGCTACGCCTACGCACGCACCCTCTAGGACAAATATCTCTTCCTCTCAACTTTTGCAGCATCTATAATTAATCTTGCCCTATTTAGTTCGTTACCATGTCGGAAGAAGATATCCGGGCCGCAAGGCTGGAGAAAGTAGAACAACTCAAGCAGCTAGGGACTAATCCCTACGCCTATCGTTGGGAATCTACCCATCATGCAGCGCAGTTGCAAGAAAAGTTTGCTGATTTAGCCAGTGGTGAAGAAATTGATTTAGAAGTTGCGATCGCTGGACGCATTATGGCGCGTCGCGTTTTCGGTAAACTGGCTTTCTTCACCTTGCAAGATGAAACTGGCACAATTCAGCTTTATTTGGATAAAAATCGCATCCAAGAAAGCATGGCAGATATTGATGCTGATGCCTTCAATCACTTAAAACAACTCACAGATGCAGGCGACATCCTGGGAGTTAAAGGTACTATTAAACGGACTGAAAAGGGCGAGTTATCTGTCTACGTTAAACAATATACTATCCTGACTAAATCCCTGTTACCCCTACCCGACAAGTGGCATGGATTAACGGATGTTGCCAAGCGCTACCGTCAGCGCTACGTTGACTTGATTGTTAACCCGGAAGTGCGGCAAACTTTCCGCCGTCGTGCCCAAATTACAGCTGGGATTCGCCGTTATTTGGAACAGCGAGATTTTCTCGAAATTGAAACGCCAGTTTTACAGAGTGAAGCTGGAGGTGCAGATGCGCGTCCATTTATCACTCACCACAACACTTTAGAAATGGAATTGTATCTGCGAATTGCCACAGAACTCCATCTCAAGCGGTTGATTGTGGGTGGTTTTGAAAAGGTGTTTGAATTGGGACGGATTTTCCGTAATGAGGGAATTTCGACTCGACACAATCCCGAATTTACGACGATTGAAATTTACCAAGCCTACGCCGATTACAACGATATGATGGCGCTGACTGAGGGAATTATTACCACTGTCGCCCAAGACGTACTCGGCACACTGCAAATCACCTACCAAGGGGAACCGATAGATTTAACACCACCTTGGCGGCGAGTGACAATGCACGATTTAGTTAAAGAATTTACAGGCTTAGATTTCAATTCTTTCCAAAGTTTGGAAGAAGCAAAAACAGCAAGTAAAAATGCTGCTATTCCTGGTGTGGATGAAGCCAAATCAATTGGGAAGTTACTGAATTTAGCTTTTGAAGAGAAAGTAGAAGCTAATTTAATTCAACCTACCTTTGTAATTGATTACCCAGTAGAAATTTCGCCTCTAGCAAAACCCCACCGTTCTCAACCTGGTTTGGTGGAAAGATTTGAGTTATTTATCGTCGGGAGAGAAACTGGGAACAGCTTCTCAGAACTTACAGATCCTATCGATCAAAGAGAACGCTTAGAAGCCCAAGCTGAAAGAAAAGCTGCTGGTGACTTAGAAGCCCAAGGTGTAGATGAAGACTTTTTGACAGCCCTTGAATACGGTATGCCCCCTACAGGTGGTTTAGGGATTGGGATCGATCGGTTGGTAATGTTATTAACTGATTGTGCCAGTATTCGGGATGTAATTGCATTCCCACTACTCAAGCCAGAAGGCAGCGTTATTAAGCAATTTAGCTATGAGCCAAAAACTCAAACACTGACTATTGAATTTGATAGTGGAAGTGTTTACGAGTATTTCAAAGTGCCTCCCAGTGTCAAGGATGACTTAGATAATGCACCGTCTAAAGGTCAACACTTTAACAAGTTGATTAAAGGGAAATTTAAGTTTGAACAGTTGAGTTGACCTACTTAAGCATATAAACAATAGGGTGCGTTATGGTTTTGCCTAACGCACCATTTTTATTACCTAAGTTGCACTCACTGATTCTATATAATATTCCTTTAAGGAAATAATACAATTGACATTCCTTGTAAGGAATACTATACTGTGAGGTATGAAGTGACCTGGACTTGGGAACTTTATCTAGATGTCAATGGGGAAATCCCCAAAGATTTGCTGGCTTTTTTCATCAGGATGATTCCTGAAGAGGAGCAACCAGAAAATCCACCAAAACCGTTACTGAGTGCTTCCGAAACCAAGCGTCTGCAAGTTAATCTTCGCTACCTGTGCGACAAAGGACTCGCATCACTTACCAGTGGCATCTTTGAGAAACTGGAAGATGATTTGTATGAGTTACGGATGACTAAGAGCGAACATAATCCACGGTTTATCTTAACGGCTGTTACTCCTCAGAGGTTTGTGGTGCTGCACGCCTTTATGAAGAAATACGACAACGCTATCAAAGATAGAGACAAAGAACCTGCAAGAGTGAGGTTACGTGAATTGCAGCAGAGGGAACAGTGATGAAAAAGCCTAATTTTCAAGTTTGGTTGCAGCAAAAGGTAAGCGACGAACCAGAGGTAATTCTGGCAGGAAAGTTAGAGTATCTGCGCCTATATCTTACCGATGCCATGCGGGAAATACGTAATAAAGCAGGATTGACTCAGGCACAGCTAGCTCAAAAACTAGGAGTAAAGCAAGCTGCGGTGTCCAAATTAGAATCGGCGTTAAAAGAACATGAGTTGGAATCAGTGTTGCACTATTTACACGCCTTGGGTGCAGATTTGCTGGTAGCCGTCAAACAAGGGGATGACTTATATCAAGCTAGCGATAACGAAGGTGTATTGCTAGTAGATGTACCAGATGTAGTTTTCCAAAAGGCATTGGCGGCAAACATGAGCGTGCGGGAATATGTGCGTGTAGCCGTTGAGAAGTTTTCTGTTGAGGATGATGGACTGAGAACAGCTTTGGTAAAACTGCTGGAAAGTGACGATTCGGTAGCGGTGAAAGTAAGAGAGCGTTTGGGTTCAAGGACAATCGAAGAAGTTGCTGTAGAGTTGGAAAAATGTTTAAGTCTATCTGAAGAAGAAGATAGGATTTTCGCTGTGAAAAATGTTTTGGCTGCTAATGTGTCGTGTGGGGAAAGTAATCGCGGAAATAGTAGTGATGAAATTGATGAAATTGAGTTGTTGGATTTAGCTGAAGAATTGCTAGAGAAGTTGGTAGAAGTTTTTGGGAAATCTAACTAGAGATTGGCTGCATATATAAATATGGGAAAAGGATTTGGATTTAAAACGCAAACCATTAGCATTAAAGAACGCAAAGTATACAGGCATTTTTTAGATAAGGTATTGCAAGTAGCTGAACAGGGGCTTCAGAAAGGCCAATTACTTTACTCTCTTTTAGAAAAAAACCTGGAAAAGTTAAATGATGTATTTGCCGAAGTATTGCGAGATTGGGTAGCTTCTAGTTTCCCTAATCTAACTAAAAGTAATGCACGAAAAAAAGCAAAAGCAATATTTGTCTTTAGCTACTGGATTCGTGAGTTTACTCAAGGAGATAAAGAGAGTAATTTAGAAATAGCACTTGGTAGCTATCAGAGTGCTTTAAAAATATATACACGTAGTGAGGATTCAACAGAATGGGGAAATATTAACTATAATTTAGGTCTTATTTTTCGAGAGCGACAGCGTGGAATTTTTGGAGATAATCTGGAGCAAGCAATCAAATACTTTCAGAATTCATTAAAAGTTTTCACTCATGAATTTTTTCCTGAACAGTGGGCTAGAGCCAATCATAATTTGGGTGCTACTTACTGTCAAAGAATCTACGGTGAGAAATCAGAAAATTTGGAAAATGCAATTATTTATTTTGAAAATGCTTTGTTGGTAAGCACTAAACAGGCTTACCCAGATAAATGGTTAGCAATTAAGAACGATATGGCTAGTGCTTACATCAGTCGTCTTCAAGGAGAAGAAGAACAGAATATAGAAAAAGCCATTTCCCTTTGTCAAGAAGCTTTACAAGCTTGTCATCTAAATTCCTTTCCAGAAACATGGGCAGCGCTTCAAAACAATTTAGGTACTGCTTATCTAAAACAGATTAATACTGAAAAAGCAAAAAATATAGAATCTGCTATTAGTTGTTTTACAAAAGCATTACAAGTGTATACTCAAGGCAATTTTATAGAATATTGGGCAGGGCTACAAAAATCTTTAGGAGAAGCTTATCACAAAAGAATATTGGGTAATCGTTCTGAAAATATAGAAGTTGCTATTAGCTTCTTTGAAAAAGCACAACAAGTTTACACTCAGGAGGATTTTCTAGAGGATTGGGCAGCTATTCAAAGATCATTAGGATTTGTTTACTATAGTAGAGAATTTGGAAACCGCTCAGAAAACCTAGAGAAAGCTATTTCACTTCTTGATCAAGCTTTACAAGTCTATACTCAACAATCTTTTCCTAAAGAATGGGGTTTAGTTCAAATATTCCTTGGGGAAATATACTTGAGTAGAATTAGAGGAGAAAAGGCTGAAAATTTGGAACAAGTGCTTACTTGTTATCAAAATGCTTTACAAGTTTATACTCCCGAAATATCTTGTGACCTTTGGGCTGCCATACAAAATTGTTTAGGAAAGGCTTATTTTCATCGGATACATGGAGATCACAAAGATAATCTAGAAAAATCTATCATATTTTTTGAAAGAGCTTTGCAAATTTTTACCCGTGAAGCTGCTCCAGAAAGCTGGGCAGAGACGCAAAATAATTTAGGAAATGTTTACTGTAAGCGTATCAGAGGAAAAGCATCTGAGAATCAGAAGCAATCTATTCTTTGTCTAGAAAATTCCCTTCAGGTATATAACCGCGAAACTTATCCTGAAACTTGGGCTACAATTCAGGGCAATCTCGCTATTGCCTACCAAAAGCTGATTGAAGGAAAACCTAGTGAGAATATAGAACGAGCAATCGTTTACCATCAAAAAGCTTTGCTGATACATACCCAACAGGCGTTTCCTGAAGAGTGGGCGAAGATTCAACACAATCTAGGAAATGCCTATAATGCTCGTGTTAAAGGAAATGAAGAAGAGAATCTGGAATTAGCTATAAATGCATATCAAGCTGCTTTACAGATTCGTAATTTTGAAAGCTTCCCACAAACATGGGCAAATACTCAAAATAGCTTAGGGACTACCTACATTAAACGTATAAAAGGCGATAAATCAGAGAATTTGGTCTTAGGTATAGCAGCTTTAAAAGCAGCTTTAAAAATCAACTCTCCAGATGGTTTTCCGAATAGCTGCTGGGTAAACGCTCGTAATCTTGGTTATGCAGCATTTACTACTCAACTTTGGTCTGAAGCTATTTATGGCTATGAAAAAGCAATTAATGCTATTGAAAAAATCCGTACTTGGGTAACTTCTGAATTCCGTCGTCAAGAAATTTTAGAAGAAGCTATTGATGTTTATGAAAAAATGGTGCAAGCCTGCATCAATGCTGGTCAAATAGAAAAAGCCTTTGAATACTCAGAGCGATCGCGTTCCAAACGCCTGGTAGACTTAATGGCAAGTAACAATCTCTACCAAAGTGGGGAAATTCCCCCAGCAGTTGCGGAGTTATTGCAGCAATACGAAGAACTGCAACGCCGAATTGAGCAAGAACGACAAAGCCATAAATCTGAAAATAACCGTAGTGAAACACGCGCTGCTTGGGAAGCTTATAATGAAGCGATCGCATCTTTAGAAGCCCAAAAACAACAAGTTTGGGAAAATCTCAGACGCGAAGATCCCGTATTAGCTGGCGAAATTCAAGTTAACCCCCTCAGCTTGTCAGAAATTCAAAAGCTAATTGACCAGCCAAATATAGCTATCCTCAGTTTCTACACTACCAACAGCAACACCCATATTTTTGTCGTGCAGAAACACCAAATTACTCTCCACACCTGCACAGGACAAGGGTTAAAGACGTTGCAAGGCTGGATTAACCAGAATTGGTTATTGCCTTATATGAATGATTACAAAAAATGGGAAACTCAAATTAATAGCATTCTCCGCGAATTAGCTGAACGCCTGCAAATATCTGAACTCATATCCCAACATCTTCAAAGAATAGAAGAATTAATTTTAGTGCCTCACCTGTTACTCCATCAAATTCCCTTCGCTGCTTTGCCTACAGGAGAATATCAGGAATATTTAGGAGATAAATTTCTTATTCGTTATACCCCAAGTGGCCAAATTTTAGAATTTTGTCAACAACGCGACAATGTAGGGAAATTTAATGAAATATCTCTACAATATGGAACTGTGGAAGATGCCGAAGACAACCTTCCCTGCGCCAGATTTGAAGGCGAAAAACTTGCCCAAATGTATAATATTCCACCAGAAAATAGATTAATTGGCAGCAGTCAAGCCACCTCTAATAACTATCGGCAGTTAGCACAACAAGTTCAAGTACTTCATTCCTGCCACCATGCCCAATCTCGCCTCGATAATCCTTTAGAATCACAGTTAAAATTAGCTGATGGTAGCATCACATTAGGGCAATTAATGACACCAAGCTGGCGTTTACCTCAACTTATAGAAGTGTTTCTATCTTGTTGCGAAACTAATTTAGGTACTCCTTCGCTAACTGATGATATTCTGACTCTCTCCACAGGCTTTTTGTGCGCTGGTGCTAGAAGTGTAGTTAGTACTCTGTGGTCAGTTAATGATTTAGCTACAGCATTATTTTCCATTTTCTACTACCAGCAGCGACAAGAAGGTAAAAACCGTCCTGAAGCTTTACAGCAAGCCCAAATTCAGCTACGAGAGTTTACAAAAATAGACCTAAAGAAAGTATTCCATGAAGTAGAAGTAAGGGAGAAAGAACTGATACGAAATAGAAAAAAACATCCTTCAGATTCTATCGAATATGAACAATGGAAGCGTGAATATAATATGTATGCCGAATTGAACAAACGAATTATAGAAATAGAAAATTCTACTCAGCAATTTCCCTTTTCAGACCCTCGTTACTGGGCTGCTTTTATTTGCCACGGTTTACGGTGATAAAAGATTATTTAGGTAATTACTCGCCCTGCTCCTCAACCTGATTCAGATTTGGTAATAATTCAGGATTTAGAGTTTCGCTTAAAGTATAAAGACAGATTTCTGGAAAAACTTGCTCACCTAACTCAGTTTCTCGAATTGCTAAAGCCAAACCCATTAAGCTTGCTGCGCTACTACAATTTTTCTTAACTGAACCGTATTGGCTCATAGCAAGGTTTCTCTGGACTAAAGTCCTTACTACAAACTTTAATTTATTTACGCCTAGCCACTAAAAAAAGATTGTGTGGCGCGATACCTACGATCGCAAGCTACGCACCACACAATCTAAAATAATCTAAAATCTAATGACTAATTCGCTACCTCAGCCACCTCAATCACGCGCCCTTCATAGTCTTTGACCAAAAAGTTTAGGGGCTTCTGGTTACGAATCTTGAATTTCAAACCGCGCGTTTCAACTCGCATTAAAATCATTTCCAAGCAGTCGTGGTCAAAGCAAACGTGGCGTTGCTGATTTTTGCTACCTAAACTCGCACCAGTAATAACGTGTAGCTGGGTGTTCTTCTTCAATTGATACCACAGCCCTTCGGTAGCATTATTCATCACTTTGCTTGACAAACTCGGCCCTGTAGACATGTATAGCGGATCAATCCCAGTTGCGCCTATAGTTTGTTCGTAGTTGTAGTAATAGTGCAAGGGCACCTCAGCTGCGGGCAAATCTAGCAGCCCTTCATACAATTGTCGGGCAATCTCCAAATCTGACACCATGACAGTGTGTACTTTTGGGGCACTGGTGAGGAACATCCACATCGCACCAGCGTAAGCTGCTAGCAGCATTACCATAATGCCTTGGGTGGAAAACAGGCTATCCAAGGGCAAGGAAGGGAGAAAGGAGCCTAAAGTAAGGGGGCTGAGGAGGAACGACATCGCACTAACTGCTATAACCATGAACAAATAAGGATTCTATAGGGGAGTCGATTTTATAATTGTCGATTAAGACTAAAATTAAGTCCTTGTTTCTAGTTTATCAATAACTCAAGTTGTCTGAGTCTCGGCTACAAACTGGGCAACACCAAGATATTATGCGATTAACTACGGGAGTGCAATTCCCAAAATTATTTTAACAACTATCAACTCAAAGACTTGTGCAAATTCCTCATTTTCCTGAAGCTAATCATCCTCTGGTAAAGTCGCTATTTCATCACAGCGATCAAGAACTACTGACTCTGTTTCAGCGTAATCCAGATGCTGGAAAGTATTTTACGGTGATTTTTTGCCGCTATAGCCCCATAGTGTATACCTTAATTCGGCATTCGGCGCGATCGCCAGTGCAAGCAGATTATCTGTTTGCCCTTACCTGGCGGCATATCTATTACGAACTCGGTGGACTAAATTTAACCAGCCCTGAATCAGGTGAGCCAGCCTTAACCATGCAAAATTGGTTAATTAATATGACAGCTTTCTGTATTAACGAAATTAAGCTACCACCCACAGAAGCAATTCATTATTCTCTGCAAGCGACTTCACCACCGCTATGGTGCTATGTACAACAGGCATTAGACCAACTACCCCCTGTTTTACGATTAATCGTGTTAATGTCTCAAACTTTTCACTGGAGTGAAACAAGAATCGCTGCCTATCTGCAAGCCGAAGGAGAAGCGATCGCTCCCAACGAAGTAGCCAATTTTCTTCAGGAAGGCTATCGTATGCTAGAGGACAAATTACCCACAGATATCCGCACCATATACTTTGGGGAAGATTTAGCTTAATCCTAGCTTAAGTGTAAATGCGTATATTCTTTGTCTTCAATTTATAAACTTAAAACTTCTTCTTAGACCTTCTACTTAAACCCGCAACTTTACGGGTAATTTTTATGAAACAACGGCTTGTATTTCCAAGGCAATTAGTTTGTGTAGATGTGATTTCTCGTCCCCAGATGCTTTTACACAGCTTTTTACTGTTTACTTTTTTGCTGAGTCCCATCGCTGCTGGTGCAGTTGATATTACGCAACAACTCCATCGTCCTTTAAATAGTTCTGTTGGACGACAATCAAGAGATGAAGCAGATAGCTTGCTACGTATCGGTAAACAACAATATGCTTCAGGATATGCCGATAAAACAATTGCATCTTGCTTGCAGGCACTAGAACTATATCACTCAATTGGCGACCTAAAAGCACAGGGTCTGACTTACAATTTGCTTGCAAAGGCTTATATCCAGATTGATAGTCTAAAAGAGGCGGAAGATGCTTTACGACGAGGATTAGCGATCGCTCGTGATACGAAAGACTTCCAATCTCAGATTTTTGTGCTAAATAATATCGGTACATTTCTCCTGCAACAAGGAGAAGTTTCTACTGCTGGTAAAACAGTTGAAGATGCACTCGCAATTGCTCACGGTGTCAAAAACATTGAAGGGGAAGGACTGTCTTTGAGCAATTTGGGTTTGGTAACTGCTAGGTTGGGAGATTACAACAAGGCGATTAAATTGTATGAAACTGCCTTAATTTTCCGCCGTCAGACTGGCGATGCCATTGGTGAAGCAAATACCCTGAATAATTTAGGTGATGCCTACCGAGCGTCGGGAAATTATCAAGATACCATTGCTACCTATGGTGAAGCGATGCGGACAGCTAAAACTAACCGCGATCGCACCAATGAATTACGTGCAATTGACGGTTTAGTGAAAGCTCACACTGCTGTCGGACGCTACGAGAGAGCTTTTGATTTACTAGAGCAACGTTTAGCACTCGCTAAAGAATTGCAAAATTTGCGAGAAGAATTAAAATCTTTTGAGTCTTACGCTCAGTTATACAAACAACAAGGTAATTATCTAACTGCCCGTAATTTTTACGAAAGGGCGATTATACTGGCGCGGACATTGGAAGACAGCAAGCAAGAAGTGCAATTGCGAGATCAGCTAACTAAAATGCTTCAGCGAAAATAGGGGCAATTTCTGCCCCTACTTTCGTAGTCAATTTGATTAATTCAAGAATACTGAACCGTTTCGTTCAATTCTCATAGCACTTCTACCCTGTGCGGCATTGGTGGCTTCGTTAAATTTAACTTCCAAACTTCCTGGCTCTGAAGAAGCTTGTGGAGTCACTGTCAACTGTCCACCATCTTCTCGTTCAAACGTCACCGTTACTGGTGCCCTTAGACCTTGCAATATAACATTTGACTTACCTTGTAGCGATCGCGGTGCCGTATCGCCAATCACTTGGAAAGTTACATTAGCCGCAGTGTCATTTACCAACCTGACATTAACAGTACCATTTGCCAGTGCGATCGTTGCGCTGGGAGTTTGCCGTGGTTGTAGTAGTTGTGGTTGATCGGTCGAAGCCGCCCCTGGTGAAGGCTGTTGAGTTTGATTTCCAGGGGCTGGGCGTGGTGGCGTGACACCTGTTTCTGGAGATTCACCGCCGACACCCAATCTTGTTTGCTCTTGTGATGGAGTAGCAGAGGTGGGAAGAAGCCCTTGAGCAGCTAGTCTTTGAGTTAGCGCATTCGGAGGACATCCTTGCGGTACCACAACCCGACTATTATGTGGTTCTTCGTAGAAAATTCTAGGGCAAGGGTTAATCTTCGGAGTAGATTCTTGTCCTACTGATTGTTGTGCTATTGCTTGAGGAATTATTGGCAGACTAATTATTAATCCACCACAAATAGCACCAAATAACTCAGCAGACTTACGAAAATTTTGAGGCTTTATATTCATTATTAACTCCCGATCTAATTGAATTTTTCTTTATTAAAAAAATTCTCAACCAGCAAATTTAATTAGTGGCTAATCTTTTATCTAAACACCTAGATTTTAACAATATACTCAAGCTTTGTTCTCTAGCTAGAGGTTTAGAAATAATAGATTAGCAGACATAAATATCTCATTCTAAAGTTTCAAATTAATGGCTAAATCTGCAATGGTTGCCATAAAAATTAGTAAATAAATTCACTTATCTACATCTGTCACAGGAAACAATTGTTGAATTTGCGATTTAAGACTCAAGAGTTATCGGTAAAGTCACAGTAAACGTTGTGCCAATGCCTTGAGTACTTTCTACTTGAATATGACCCTGATGATGTTCGACAATAGCTTGAGCGATCGCTAATCCCAATCCTGAACCAGTAGCGCTAGCTGTAGCTGTATTCCCAGTTGTATGAGTCCGTGCCGGATCTACCCGATAAAAGCGGTCAAACAAGCGTGGTAGTGCCTCTGCGGGGATTCCAACTCCGGTATCATTCACCTTAACTTGCAACTGGGCACTGGTATAACGTAGTCCAGAAACGCGATTTATTCCCTCTATCCGCGCTAATTCCACTTTTACCCGTCCACCAGATGGAGTGTAATGCAAGGCATTAGCAATTAAATTTGTGAACAGGCGCACCAGCTGATCCCAATTACCCACAAAGGTAAACCAATTTTCCAGTAATTCAGGGTTAGTTTCAGAGGCAGGAGGATCAACTAAGTCTAGAGAAAGGGCGATTTTTTTTTCAGGGACTAACAATTGTTGTTCTTCAACCACTTCCATCAGCAAGGCATCTAGCGGACAAGGTGAAAAAATATCTTTGCTAATCCCACTATCCTGTCGTGCTAAGAAAAGTAAGTCATTGACTAATTTACCCAAACGCTGGGTTAAGCGTTCTACCACCTTTAACTGTTGCCGATACTGCAAAGAATTAGTCGTTTCTGTCTCTGCTAAATCCAAATCAGTAAGGGCAACTTGCACATTTGTTTGAATCAAAGTAATTGGACTTCTAAGTTCGTGGGAAGCATCAGCAGTGAATTGTTTGAGGCGTTGATAAGATTCACCTACAGGTTCCATCGCTTTACCCGAAAGAAACCAGCCACTTGCCCCTACAGAAACCACCATTAAACCAATACCTAGCGCCAAATCAAAAATTAACTCACGACTAGGTTTAGTGACTTCAAACCAGGGATGGCTAACACGCAGATATCCTAATACTTGCCGCCCTACTTCCACCCGTTGGGTAACTTGCCGTAATAACAATGGGGAGTGGGGAGTAAAGAGTGGGGAGTTAGGAGTGAGGAGTTTATCATCTTTGCCTTTTTCTTTCTCCCCCTTAACTACGCGCACAGTTTCACCAGTGCGGTTGGCATGAATAGGAATATTTAGGGGTTCAGATAGCGTTGACCAAAGTAATTCACCAGTTGGACTAAACCATTCAAGGTCGATGTGGTCATCTTCTACGGTGTCGGCATTCTCAGGAAAACTGGCTTCTAGATTATTAATGCGAAATTTATCTGCATCAGCATCAATTGGCTCAAATATGAGCTTAGATGCACAGGGGCTTGTTGTGAGACAACGCTCCACTATTTCCACTACATGGTTAAGGGTATCGTCAATGCGCTCAATCAGTGTACTGCGGACGTATAAATAAACGCCACTGGCAAACAGTAGTAGTAATACAGCAGTGACAGCAGTATACCAAAGGGCAAGACGGCGACGAGTAGCTTGAAACATATTGTAATGCTGTGAAAAATGCTTTGGATAAAGAAAAAAACAGATATGTATTATCGATTATTCTCCTTTAAAATACTCTCTGTCAGGATCTAACCGGAAAACTTTTATACTAAAATCCTCTAGAAACTAATTTATTTTTTTAACAATTAGAATCAATAAATTAAGTATTTTTACGCAGGCAGTATCTTTTACCTGAGAGTTAAATTTTATTTGCAGTGAAGTTTGAAGGAGAAATACAAAAGAACATTAAAAATTTCATAGCAACAGCTAATACATAACTCTTTTGTGGATGAATTTATAAAGTTGTAACAAAATT
This sequence comes from Nostoc sp. LEGE 12447, assembly GCF_015206985.1. Lineage (NCBI taxonomy): Bacteria > Bacillati > Cyanobacteriota > Cyanophyceae > Nostocales > Nostocaceae > Nostoc > Nostoc sp. LEGE 12447. Next base: position 103,622 of record NZ_JADEXT010000021.1, read on the forward strand.
ACAATTGGCTACAAAAAGTTTGAGCAACTTCGTAATGGCAATAACTTTCCTCATCTAGTACTTATTTTTCGCTGAAATGAACCAAATTGACTGCTAACGAAAGACTATGAAGATTCAGCAGTGTGTTTAAAACTTGAAACCTAGGTACAACAAATATCAGAATTTGAAATATTTAACATCAACTAATTCACATACAAACACTTAAATTCCAAAAGGAAAAACCATACTTCTGAATGGGTGCATAATCACGACACAGTTTAATAATTTGCCAGAAGTAACAAAAAATTTGTGGTTGATTAATAGCAATAAACTTGCATTAGTTGCAAAGCCATAAGTAATTTCAGCCAATACAAGTGTTTATTTTATAAAAAATAATAGATAACTTATGCCAACTTATTCAGGATTCACCGATCCAGGAAGTACAACAGCCACAGCTTTAAATACTGCAACTTATATCGGTGGTTCTCTTACCAGTACAAGCAACACCTTTCAAGACTCTCTCAGCAGTCTTGATAGAGACGATTACTACAAATTTACTCTTAGTAGTTCTAGTATAGTTACCTTAAGCCTAGATGGATTAGCAGCAAATAGTAATGCCAATTTAATCTTGACAGATAGTAATGGTTCAACTATTACTGCTCCTAACTTGTCTGGTAACGCATCAGAGAATATACGTTTTACCCTTAATAACCAAGCTCCCAACACTTACTATGCCCGGATTTATTTAGTAACTGGGGCAGTTAGCACAACTTATAATCTCACTCTGTCAGCCGAAGTCATTCAAGATAGTGGTATCTCTGACAATACAATTGCACTGGCAAACACTAACAGAGATATTAGTGGATTTGTCAATGGTGGCAGCTACAGTGGAACTGATTTTGTCGCAAGTAGTGGCTTTGTTACAGATACTAGCGACTACTACAAATTCACCTTAAATAATAATGGCACTATTGGTATTAACCTCAATCCTTCAAGTGGGAATGCTGACATACAGTTGTTGAATAGCTCTGGACAATCTCTTCAACCTGCCGCCACTAGTACTCAAACAGGTACAAACCAAGATTCTATAAATCGTTCTTTAGCCGCAGGTAGTTACTATATCCAAGTCTATGGAGCCGCAGACTCGACTAACTATAATTTGCAGGTTAATTTTACCGCAGATGCCCCAGATCAAGGAGGAAACACTGTAGCAAATGCCACTGTTGTCAGTCTTCCTGCCACTATCTCAGATTTAGTCAACACTAATGATACTCAAGACTATTATAAGTTCACTCTCAACTCAACCGCCTTAGTTGATATCCGATTCACATCACTCTCAGCAGATGCTAATTTAACACTGCAAGACCAAAATGGTAATGGCATTGTTCCAACCACTAACCAATCAGGAACAACCCTAGATGCAATTCGCCGCAGCTTAAATCCTGGTACTTACAACATCTTAGTAACTCGTGGTGCTGGTACAACAACAGCTAACTATACTCTAAGTGCGGTTGCACAAACTATAAGCCCAGACCAAGCTGGTAACAGTCAAGGGGCAGCTCAGAATTTAGGTACTTTAAGCGGTTCTATTTCCCGCAGTGAGTTTGTGGGCAGTATAGATTCTAATGATTACTATAAGTTCAATCTTAATACCAGCAGTTCCTTTAATCTCAGCCTTTCTGGCTTGAGTGACAATGCAGATGTACGGCTATTCAACAGCGTTAATACACAAATAGCGATATCTAATCAAACCGGAAATAGCAACGAAACTATCAGCAATCTTTCCCTGAGTGCAGGTACATACTACATTCGGATCTATCCTTCTGGTTCAGCCGAAACTTTCTACAACTTAGACATAACGGCGCAGCCACAAGCCCGACAACTGGAAATAAATCCTGGAGCTGGTAGTTCTGACCCTGATAACTTGACCACTTGGAATAACGCTTTGTACTTTACTGCCAATGATGGTACTACAGGTATTCAACTATGGAGGACTAATGGAACTACAAATACCCGCATTACTAATACTAATGGTTTTAATCCTGATGATTTGATTGTTTTCAATAACAAGTTATACTTCACTGCTACTAACAGCACTTTTGGTACAGAACTTTGGGAGTACAATGGCACGTCTGTAACTAGGATTAGTGATATTAATCTGAATACTGGCAGTTCTAACCCCAGTAATCTTACCGTTGTTGGTAACAAACTTTTCTTTGTAGCAGTTGATAGCAGCAATATCAAAAAACTGTGGGTTTATAACAGCACAAGTGTCAGTTTAGTAGATATTAATCCTAGTTTCAGTAGTTCTCAATCACCCACTTTCGTTGCTTTTAACAGTAAGCTCTTTTTCACAGCCAAAAACAACAGTGAGCTTTGGTCAACTGATGGCACTATAGGCGGTACGCAAGTTATTAGTGTCGGAGGAACTACTCAATCATATCCTGCTAACTTTAGAGTAGTTGATAGTACACTCTACTTCACTGCCAGCAATGGTACAAGCGGTTTTGAGGTCTGGAAATACCAAAGTGGTACAACAGCTAGCTTGCTGAAAGATATTACACCTGGGAACAATAGGTTCGCGCCGACATATTTGACAGCCGTTGGTAACACTTTGTACTTTGTGACAGATAGCGATAATGACTTTAACTTGGAACTGTGGAAGAGTGATGGAACATCTGGCGGAACCGTCAACATCAGAACTAATGGACAAGCACCTAATGTTGGTTTAGGGTCTTTCTCTCTAACTGCTGTTGGTAATATTCTTTACTTTGTTGGCAACGACCCAGTAACTGGTCTAGAATTGTGGCGAACTGATGGCACAGACGTTAACACAGCAGTTGTCAAAGATATTTGGGCTGGCACAGACGGAAATAGCCAGCCTAATAACAGTATTCCCACTAGTCTCGTCAATTTCAATGGCACCCTGGCTTTTGCAGCTTCTGATCCTTTGGAAGGTTCTGAAGGTGAAAGCAGCAACAGGGAGGTGTGGTTCAGTGACGGCACAACTGCCAATACTCGTAAGGTTAGCAACATTAACGCTACAGGAAATGCTAACCCTGGCAGGCTGACTGTCGTTGGTACACAGCTGTTCTTCACCGCCGACAACGGGACTAACGGTACAGAATTATACGTGCTTTAAACAGGAGGTGATTTTAGAAACAAAGTCGATATAAGAAGAAGCGAAATTTAACTGGTTGCGGTTTCACTAAAATTTCAGCCATTTGTAGACAAACTATCGAGTCCACGAGATTTGCTAACAATACAACACAAAAAATAGGGAGATGTTTTCCAATATGAAGAACAAATTTTTAGCTCTTGCTGCTTTTGGTACTGCTATTCTAGGTGGTGCAATTCTTTCTGCTCCTGTTAACGCTCAGATTGCTCCAGGTAGTCAAACACAGCCCATCACTGTCAATGTCTCTGTCCCAGAGATTCTGTTTTTGAGAACTATCACAACTGCTGATGTAGCCATTACTCCAACTGATTTAGTTGGCGCCGCAGGAGCAGCATTATTAACTTCAAATGGTGGTACTCCCGCTGCTTACGAAGGCAGTGGTCAATCTGCTGGTAGTACTCTTGATATTGTATCCCCATTTACAGTAGCCGCAGCACCTGTGCTCAAAACTATTCCCAGTGCCTACATCGTTTGGTCTAACAGTCCTACAGGAAGTTATGAAGTAGACATTACACCTGGTCCTTTTGTAAGCGGCGCGAATAATCTTGCAGTTGTTGTTAATGGTGGTGATGTTAGTACTGCCTCAATAACTGCTGAAGGCTTAACTGCTGCTACTCCAAAAGACATTGCTTTGGATGTCACATTAAATGCTACTGCACCAGCGGGAACCTACACAGGTGTTTTGACAGTTGATGCTTTCAGACCATAACTAACCTTTCTTTGGGTGACAGTAGGAAAAGAAATCTGACTCAAACCTTGGCAAGCAAAAGACAGATTGCTCTCTTTCTGCTGACGTAACTCAGTAAACTGGTTAACTTTTTAAATATCTCCCCAATTCCTCAGAACCTGGGGGGATATCTCCCATATTAAATCCATTAGCAACAAAATTCAGTAAAGATTTGACCTGTATACATGATTTGAATGTGAATAATTTAGCAATATGTCATGGTATCCAACTAAGAGTTGCAAACGTTACCTGCTTAACTCCATAGCTGTCAGTCTAGCTATGCTAGCCTGTTCACAAACACCGACTGTGGCACAATTCATCTCCACTGTTGAACCCACAGAGATTTACCAGTTAGCGACTCCCCAAAAGCTGAGAATTCCTCCCATTGCACAGTCAGAAATTTCTGTGATTGCCAAAAGTGAGTCAGTAACTAATCCAGGAGATTTATTAGCACCTCCCCAATTTAATACCTTGATTGTTCGGGAATTTCCTAACATTTGGCAAATGCGTGTTCCTGTAGACCAAGTGAACTTACTTTATGCCACTTATGAGATGAAAGCCGAAAATGGCAAGAGTAATGCAGTTAGCAGTGAACAGCGTTCTAATTCTGTGGTTCAAGTTGTTCTAGAGCCGTTGCCCATCATTGAAATTTCTCGCGATCTCAATACTAATACAGCTTTGGTACAAGGCGGATTCCGATTAAAAATGGACGTTTCTGGTACCCAAGTTGCAGGCCAATATGCTGGGGAATTAGCGGTAATAGTAGATCGCCGTTAATTTCTCTACTTGGATTCAGAAAATAGTTACTTTATGGTGTGTTTTCAAGTGAATAATTTAATGCAGATGTTGCCAAAATCAATAAGTATTGCCTTGGGTGTAATGGGAGCATTAGCTCTGAGTATGCCTCCTGTAATGGCAGTTAATATTGGTGTGAGTCCACCCAAATTTCACATAGATATGAACAGCAACAAAACACGTTCTCAAGCTGTTCGCGTTCTAAACCTTGATTCTCAACCAGTTGAGCTTAAGGTTTATGTGCAGTCATGGACAATGAATGAGCAAAATAAAGTACAAATACTTCCTTCCAAAGAGCAATCTTTAGAGCAATGGATTGTTTTTACTCCCTCTAGATTTACAATTCCACCTGGTGGCTCACAAACCGTTCGTTTCGCCATCCGTCCTAGAGTTAAGCCCCAATCTGGGGAACATCGAGCAGTACTTTATTTTGAAGAAATACCCCGGACTACTTCACGCACAAAGGGTGTAACTTTAATTGGCAAACTAGGAGTTGCAATATACGGTTATGTAGGAGATATCAAGAAAATTGGTGTATTAAATTCTGTAAGCGTAAACACCAAACCTAATGCTCTCAATGCCGTATTTGATATTTCTAGCCAAGGTAACGCATATGTGAATATGCAAGGTCAATATGCTATCTGGCCGGCTGCTAAATATCCAGGTGCTGAGGCTACAAAACCCATAGCTAATTTAGAAAAACCAAAGGACAAAAAGGCTGGGCCTTTAGTGGATGTAGGATTTTTACCTACAACACCAATTTTACCTGATAGTCGTCGTCGAGTTTTGCTACCAATTACTAAAAACTTACCCCCTGGTAATTATGTCTTGGATATCAATGGGGAACTGAATGGTGTAGCGATTAAAAAAGGCATACCTTTTACAGTGCCCATTAATGCTCCACTAGCTAATAATATCAACACTCAAACTCAGCCCGCTTCTCAAAAATTAAGAAATTCTCTCAAAAATCCTCAGCATCGCAGATAAACTATTCCACATTTAAATTGCGTTAATTGGTCTGGGTAAGATGCTCATTCCACGAGTTGGATGGAATTTAAATGTGCAAAATAAATGTGTTTTAGCTTTTGGGTTTATAAAAGCTTAAATTTCGCTAACCAAGTTTATTTATCTTCCCATAAATGATTTATAGCCGGGAAGTTTCTTAGGCTACCCATACAAATTTGTGTACTTCAGTTTATGCTCTACCAACCTTCAGCATCTCCCCCACCGATTACAATTATACAGTCAGAGAATGGTTCTTTTAAAACGCAGTTAGATACCCGCATTAGTCAAGAACATAAAGCATTTGCCGGAGCAATTGCAACTCCTTCACCACCAGAAACATTACCACCTGAGTTTTCCACGGATAAATCACAGGATTCTTACAAGGTAGACAATGAAAACATTACAGCTAGTAACATAACTACTGAAAATGCTTTAGATTCTCACACCAAGCAACTTAGTCAACAGGTTGTAGCTCAAAGTATCACACCCTCAGCAGCGTCTCAGCATTCAGCTATTCGTGATATCAAAAGTACTCTAAGAGATATCAGAAGTGCCGCTCATAATCATAATGCAAAAAATCCGATATCTCCTGAAAAGGAACAAAGGATTAACAATAATATAGTTATTCCAAGCCCTCATAGCAGTGATGTTTTAAAAAGCTCAACAGGTAAGAATAATCCTCCGGCAAATCCTCCTATTAATAATATCTTGGCGGAAGCTAAAAGTTTATTGTTGGGAGTATTCATTAATGGACAAGAAGTTGGAAGTTTAGAAGTTATTCCAGAGGAAGGGAAATTATTAATTCCACTGTCTGATTTTGCCCAAATTGCTGGATTTACGATTGAGAATAGTGATATCGGAAAAACCCAACTGAAAACACCTTTAGGTATAGTAACTGTTACAGAGTCAGACTTAAAAAAAATTAATGGTATTACTTATATTAGTGATACTTTCCTAAAAGAGAAACTACTTACCGAAATAGAGCTAAAAACTTCAGATTTAGCTTTGAATGTTGATTTACCTTGGCGCAGAGGCAGTGGAGAATCTGGAAATCAGGTAATTGACCTCAAGCCTGAAGTTAGACCTCCTAGTAGTGGTTTATCTAATTTCCGGCAAGAGTTAAATTATTACAGTAATTCAGGTAATGCAAACTGGCGTAGTTCTTCTCTTTTGGGTGGGCGTTTAGGAGGTGGTGCGTGGCGGTTACGTTTAGAGAATGATTTTGTTAACCAGCCCCAATTAAGTGAATATTTTTACTTTAAGCGCTCAGGGCGAATGCTTTATCAAATAGGTCGCCAACAAATTGGGTTAAATCCTTTAGCTACTAATCTCAATTTGACGGGAGCGCAGATTGGTTATACTAATCTACCTGCCGACAGGTTTAATACAGGTTATAGTGCTAATGAGCTTCTACCAAGACGTTCCCAACCTATACAAACATTTCGTGGTGTAGTTCCCCCAGCCAGTTTTGTTCAGTTAAGAGTTAGTGGCGTTGTGATTGCTCAACGGCAGGTAGGACTAAGTGGAGAATATGAATTTGCAGATGTCAATTTGCCTACTGGTCAAAGTAATGATATTGAACTGTTTGTATTTGACCGCAATAATTTCAGCGTACCTACAGAAGTTCGTTCTTTAAGACTCAATGCTTCAGATTTATTGTTACCAGCAGGCGGTAATGTGCAGTTAGCCGGTATAGGATTAACGGGTAACTATATCCAAAATAATTTATTGGATGATTTTCCTTCAACTCAATCAGGCCAGTTCGCTGGATTTTATCAGATACGCCAGGGTATATCTGATAATTTAACGTTGGAAAGCTCTGCACAATTATTACCTGATACTACACAAGCACAGGCAGGTTTTGCTTGGCGTTTAGCAAGCCCTGTAATTTTATCAGCGAATGTCGGTACTTCTAGAAGTGAGTTAGGTTATACGGCTAATTTGGATATTCAGTTGGCTCGTTGGCAAATTTTGGGAGTTTCTGAATTATATCCAACAGGCTATTTTAGCAGCAATGACCGATCACGCGATCGCAAGAATAATGCTCTAGATGTCAGATATAAATTCAGCAATAATTTTAGTTTAGGCTTTATTGCCCGTAGTTACCAAAACCAAAGTGATTCAAGTAATTACATTCTGCCAACTTTTTCATTCCGTCCATTGTCTAACTTATCTTTTAGAGGTACACCAGATTATTTTGGTAACTATTCATTAAATGCTTTTTACCAACCAACAAGAAATAGCAGATTATCTTTTAACTCTTTTGGTGATGTCTACTCAACAGATTTTGGCTATAACCTAAGCCGTGATTATTTAGTATCCTTCGGAACTGAATCGGGTGGTGATTTAGCGACTCGTTACACTTTGGGACTAAATTATAGCTCTCCTAGCCTTTCAGGTCTGAGTTGGCGCTTAGGACTAGGATATAGAGATGGAGAAGTTGGGCCGGTTGTAGGTGCTAGTATGCGGATAGTGCCAGGATTATTCGCCTCAATTGATTATCAAGGCATCCCCTCTAGAAATAGAAACATTCTTGGTGGCATTGGGGACGATCGCCTGACCATATCCTTAGTATCAGATTTATCATTTGCTGGCGGTAGAGTGTCGCCGGCTGAATATAGCACAGTTAGCAAAGACAGAGGAGCGATCGCTGGACGAATGGTTGTTCAAGGTGACAGAAATGGTGCAGACCTTGGTGGAGGTATTATCAATGTTTACGATAACCGTGGTCGCACTGTCGGTACAGCTAAAATAGACGCTCAAGGTAATTTCTTTGTTGGTAACTTGCGAGAAGGTGTCTATGTAATTGCACTAGACCCAGACGAATTACCAATTGAAGTTGCTGTGCGGAAAACTTCTATAGTTGCGGAAGTAGCAGGTGCAGCTGTGACTCAATTAGATTTCCCCGTTAGATTAGAATATGGTATGGCAGGTAAAATTACTGATGTGTCAGGTCAGCCAATACCAAATGTAGAAGTAGAACTAGTTGATGCTCAAGGCAAACGAGTAGTATCATCTGTGACTGATCAATTTGGTCTTTACCGTCTAGATGCCGTTCCTGTTGGTAACTATACATTGCGCGTTCCTGTTCAAGATGGCATCGCCAGCAGCAACACTTTACCAAAATTAGAAATAGCAATTAATAAAGAGTTTGTCTACGACCAAAATCTTCAATTACCGATTGCCGCAGCCGCTAAGGAAACTCAGGAGAAAAAAGAAACTCAAGAAAAATAAGTTTTTAGGATTTTTCTAAAAGCGACAATTAGGGACAAACCGCTTCACTTGGATGCCCAATTTAATTTACTATGTGTATTGTTCTCCATCTGTATGGGCTACATCTGGCTACCCTAAGATCGTTATGGCAAAATCGAAGAAAAGCGCCAATCCCATCAATTTAAACGATCCACAATATTATCTTAACCGAGAGTTAAGCTGGCTACAATTTAATGCCAGGGTATTACATGAAGCTTGTGACGATCGCACGCCTCTTCTCGAACGCCTCAAGTTTTTAGCAATCTTCAACTCTAATTTGGATGAGTTTTTCATGGTGCGTGTTGCTGGTTTAAAGCAACAAGTAGAGGCGAAAGTCAGTCTGTTAACTCCCGATGGTCGGACACCACAACAACAGCTAGATGATATTAGGTCTACCCTGATTCCTCATGTAAAAAAAGAGCATCAACATTTTGAACAAGTACTTCGTCCTCTACTAGCAAATCATGGCATCCATATTCTGGATTACATAGATTTGAATCAAAAACAGCGAACTCATCTCAACCATTATTTTGAGGAACAAGTATTTCCAGTTTTGACTCCTCTGGCTGTTGATCCTAGTCATCCTTTTCCATTTATTTCTAATCTCAGTCTGAATCTGGCTGTTGTGGTCAAAAATCCAGACACCGAAGAAGAATTCTTTGCCAGAGTTAAAGTTCCCAGTGTTCTCCCACGATTTTTACCGATACCGCCGGAGTTGGGAGACCAAAATAACGACAAACCTGCCCACTGGACTGGAGTACCTTTAGAACAAGCGATCGCTCATAACTTGGAATCTCTATTTCCAGGGATGAATATTCAAGAATATCATCCGTTCCGCATTACTCGTGATGCCGATTTGGTCTTAGAAGAAGATGAAGCAGATGATTTATTGTTAGCGATTGAACAGGAATTGCGAAAACGGCGGCTAGGCGGAAGTCCAGTGCGGCTAGAAATTCAATCCCAGACTCCTGAAATAGTGCGATCGCGATTATTGCATGATTTGGAATTAACAGAAAGTGATCTCTATGAAGTAGATGGTCTTTTGGGACTGCGGGATTTGATGTCTTTTATGTCCTTGCCATTGCCGGAACTCAAAGATCCACCACGCCAATCTGTTGTACCATTACGCTTGCAAAGGCTGAGGGAACCAAGTTTAGATCCAGATACGCTGGAAACGGACGAAGGAAAAGACTTTTTTGCTGTAATTCGGGAAAAGGATTTGCTAGTACACCATCCCTATCAATCCTTTTCGGCTACAGTGGTGCGCTTTATTACCCATGCTGCCTACGATCCGAATGTTTTAGCCATCAAGATGACCCTTTACCGGACTTCTGGTGACTCGCCTATAGTCAATGCCCTAATCGCCGCGGCCGAAAATGATAAGCAGGTATCTGTACTCGTGGAATTAAAGGCGCGATTTGATGAGGAAAATAATATTTACTGGGCAAAACGACTAGAAAGAGTTGGAGTTCATGTAGTCTATGGTTTAGTCGGGCTGAAAACCCACAGTAAAACTGTCATGGTGGTACGGCGGGAAAAAGATCGAATACGCCGCTACGTACATATTGGCACTGGTAATTATAATCCTAAAACGGCACGGCTGTATACAGATTTGGGATTGTTTAGTTGCCGTGAAGAATTAGGTGCTGATATCACAGATTTATTTAATTTCTTGACAGGATACTCCCTGCAAAAGTCTTATCGAGAATTGCTGGTTGCACCTGTGAATATGCGCGATCGCTTTTTGGCACTAATTAACCGCGAAATTGAAAATGTCCAAAATGGATTTTCTGGACGCATTGTTGCCAAAATGAATTCCCTAGTCGATCCACAAATTATTGCCACTTTATATGAAGCTTCCCGCGCCGATGTGCAAATAGACTTAATTATCAGGGGCGTTTGCTGTTTGCGTCCAGGACTAAAAGATATTAGTGAAAATATTCGCATTATCAGCATCGTCGGTCGCTTTTTAGAACACTCTCGCATTTATTATTTTCATAACAATACACAGGAGGAAATCTTTATTGGCAGTGCCGACTGGATGCGCCGCAACCTAGATCGTCGAGTCGAAGTAATTACCCCAGTAAAAGACCCAGATATTGCAAAGGATTTGCAAGAAATTATGGGAATTATGCTCGCAGATAATCGCCAAGCTTGGGAATTACAAGCCGATGGCACTTACATTCAACGCCGTCCTTATGATGATTCTCCAGAAGCCAATTCACAAAAAATTCTTATGAATATGGCATTACGCTCAACTGGTGTAATCTCAAACTTGATTGATTAAAAAATAAGTCACTTTAACTTTGACAACTAGCTAAACTTAGATAACTTTTAAAAGTTATCTAAGTTATTTGTTATAGGTTCACACAGAATTCATGAATCAGGATTCCAAATTCAGAATGAATTCCGATCAAAAAGCAGATAGCATAGGGATAGCGAGTCCGCTTACCCCTGCGGCGATCTTCCTAGCAAAAGCATCTCGTAAAGAGCATCAAGATTACTGATTTATAAATTCTGAATTCTTCTTCAATCACCCATTGGATAGAGTTAGTGCTGGCACGTGTTCCCATAGACTAGAGAGGTTATTCTGAATAAATTTGTCTTTCCCCTCAATGTTAATGTTATCCTGTGAGCTTTCTACCTTGCGTGTTCTAGTAGTTGATGACCATGAACTGACTCGTCTAACCTTACAATTGGTTTTTTCTTGTCAGGAGAATATTCAAGTAGTAGGTTTAGCTAGTAATGGTGAAGAAGCTATAGAAATGGTTAAACGTTGTCATCCTGACGTAATTGTTCTAGATTTACAAATGCCAGTCATGGATGGCTGGAGCGCGTCTAGCCAAATTAAAGCTATATCTCCTAACACCCAAATCCTTGCTTACTCCTCAGTAGAAGACGTAAATTTTCAAGGAACTAAGGCAATATCTAGCTTTGATGACGTTTGCAAGAAAGATGTACCGACAAGCGAACTGATTGCTTTAGTTAAGCGCTTAGGTCAGCGTGCAAAAGATGATTCAGTTGCAGGGTAAATGATACAACTATGTTGCTTCGCCAGCTCAGGCTTAGTTAAATTTTGGGGATTCGAGAATATTATAGTACTACGGAGCGTCGGTATTAGCTGAAGTTGACAGTTAAACCGACGCATGTGTGCTATTTGCTACTCTACCGGAATGGTGCGTTTAAATTCATCAATTAATTCATCTAGTTCTTCCAAAGCCTGATTTACGTCAACTCTCAATGTTCCCAGGTTTGGTTGCTCTAGCAGTCCTAATAGGTACTCGCGTTTACTTTGAACTGCAACAATTCGTTCTTTTATAGTCTGTAGATCCATTATTTTTTTCCATTTTTAACTACCTTTAAATTTTAAGTTAACTCAAAATCCAACATTTTGGGGCACTATACTCTTAGTAGTCCACTACACTAACTGTCCTCTCTAGAAACTCCTCATGTCTCCCGTACCCCTACTCAAAAGCAGGCTACGTGTAGCGTCTCTGATATGAAAAATTTTAAACTAAGTAAGCCAGAAGCTCTTGACTTATCCTTGTGTAAGTCTTAACCTGGCAATTTTGAATTGGTTGAATTACTAATCTCTGGGGATGATGTTCTTCCCTAATTTGTTACTCATAGCCGATGATAATAAAACTGAGGTATTAAGAATTTATACTAATTTAAGCTCATGCTACGCCAAATCTCTTTGGGAACACTCGGTTTAACTATCGGTGGCATATTAACCATTATGGGCTTCGTCGCCTATGCTGGTAATAATGCCACACTCAATCTTGTCGGATTTTTTTACGGTATTCCTCTATTGTTGGGAGGACTGGCACTAAAAGCTAATGAACTTAAGCCAGTACCCTTTACCCAAAATACATCACCGTCAGCATTGAAACTGCGGGAACAGCAAGCAACTGATACTCAAAATAAAATTCGCAAAGATATCACCCGATATTGTTACGGTCAAGATGCTCATTTAGATACAACACTTTCTTTTCTGGGTTTGAGTCCCACAGACCAGGAAAGGCCAACAGTCACAGGGTTACGAGAAGTAGAAGTTAATGGTAACTATGCCCTAATTTTAGAATTTGATTCACCGCTAATACCAATTGATGTATGGCAAAAAAAGCAGGAAAAAATGACTAATTATTTTGGGCCGGGATTAGAGGTTCAAATAACACAGCCATCTGAAAACACAATTGAGTTAGCTCTGATTAATACTCCAAAAGAGTCACTAGTCAGTAGTCAGTAGTCAATAGTCAGGGAAAAAAGTTGTTGTTACCAAAACTTTATGGCTTGTCGTTACCCAAATTTTACTTAAGTTCTCGACAAAGAAACCCTCTCTGTACTTAATTTAACTGAAATTTTCACTTTCTCAGGGGATAGTATCAACCTAAGTAGAGACGCGAAACTTTGCGTCTCTACACGCCTAAAAATTGCCACGGATGATCATTAAGTCAATTGTATTGCTATATACAGCATTGACTCGTTTTTTTACTACTAACCAAAACAGTTACTTTTCTAAACGAACTGCATACCATTGTAAATATTGCCCAGGGCCAATATCTAATTCACAGCCGGTGTCGAGTAAATATTGTGCTTGAGCTTCGACAGAATCAAACTTTTGCAAGTCAGGCGGTAAATCTTGAATTATAAGTTGCTGAAGAGTCGTTTTGAGCTTTTCTAATAACTCTGATTGTGTCAGAAATTGCTCTGGCTTATTTGTTTCTAAAAGAACAAAGTGATCTTGCTGATACATTAATGAATCTGGCATTTGAAAGATTTTGTAAATGCAAATGGGTTTGTTTTTTTGTAATAACGTCGGGTTATTTTTGTAGTCAAAGAATGGCTATTCTATCTATTTTACCTGCTTTCTGTGCAGTACTCATAGGATTTAGCTCTTTAAGATATCCAGCTTAATTTAGTATATCTATATATATATAAACTTAACTACTAAATTACTGTTTTTTAGAATAAAAAATCGATTTTTAACTTAAATAAATATAGTTAATCGGATGAAATAAGAATTTTTACTTAATTTATTAACTCAAAGTGATTCGACAATAAAAGTTTTAACTAAGTTAAATCCTTATATTATGTAATTATACTGAATTTTTATCCCCACTTTCCAATAGACTAAAGACATTTAAGTCAAGTGATATTAGTATTTAATATTAGCTATAGCAATCAAAATTTAAACGTAAGAAAATACGTAGATTAAAAATGCGTATTTTAAAGCCTTTAAGGGATTTTATCTCTCACGAATGATTTAGGGCTGCTATATTTTCTGAACTTGCTTTGACAACTGCTTTTCCCTATTTCGCTAAGTTTATAAACTAACTAATTAAGGTGCGTATTTGCAATTTTCAAAAAAATTGCAATTTAACTTTAACAATGGGGAAATATAAAAGCAACACTTCCTCCCATAACCATAGCTGAACAAAAAGGTAAAAATTGCCTTCGCGTTCCAATTATAGATTGTCTATGCAACTTAGTTATCTACCGCTTGCTTGGCTCAAGAACATTGAGCAGTCTATTGTCAAAAAACAGTTGATTGTGAAGCCAGACACACCTTTGCCGCAAATTCTGGCATTGATGAAAAGAGCGATCGCTCCGATGCGATTGAGTTGCACAGCCTTTTTCAGAATAATCCTGCAAGTGGAAGGCAACTCATGTCAGGCATAAGCTCATTTTCTGTTTCTAAACAACCACCACTGATTCTAGTGGCTGATGATGACAAGACTATCCGAGTGTTGTTGCGTAAAGCTATGGAACAAGAAGGTTATCGAGTGGTTGAGGTCAATGATGGTAAGCAATGTTTAGATGCTTACGAGACTATCAAACCGGATATAGTGTTGCTAGATGCTGTAATGCCTGTGATGGATGGCTTTACCTGCTGTAAGCAATTGCTCCAAATTGCCAGGAATAATTTAATCTCAGCCCTTGCAACCTTTGATACTGACTCGGCTCTTAACAATACTGTCATCTCCAAAATATGGGAGCGCACTCCCATATTGATGATCACATGCTTGGACGATGAGGAATCTGTAAACCGTGCTTTTGATGCAGGAGCGACCGATTATGTTACTAAGCCAATTCACTGGCCTGTATTGCGTCAACGATTGCGCCGACTGCTACAGCAAGCACAAGTATACAAACAATTAGAGGCAGCAAACCAAGCTTTGCAGCACCTTGCCAATGTAGATGGCTTAACTGATTTGGCTAATCGTCGTTGTTTTGACGATTATCTTAATACTCAGTGGATTAATCTCGCCCAAGAAGAATCTCCTTTGTCAATGATTTTGTGTGATATCGACTATTTTAAATTTTATAACGATAAATATGGCCATCCTGCTGGAGATGTCTGTTTACAAAAGGTGGGTGCTGTCTTAAATCTAAAGGCGCAAAAACATCAAGATTTAGTAGCGCGTTATGGTGGCGAAGAATTTGCTGTGATTATGCCATACACCCATGCATCTGGTGCAATTCACGTGGCCGCAACCATACAAGCGGGAATCAAAGATTTGCAAATTGCTCACGCCGGGTCTGCTGTGAGTCAGCATGTCACGCTAAGTATGGGCGTAGCAACTGTTGTACCTACTTGGGAATCCTCACCTTCAGATTTGATTGTGCGAGCAGATAAAGCGCTCTACGAAGCAAAGGCAGGGGGGCGCGATCGCTTTATCTCAAGTTTTTAATTGTATTTGTCATTTGTGAATACCCATTGCTTAAGAAGGATAAACTGGCAGCGTGAAGTGAAACCATGCTCCGTTATTGGGGGCAGAGTCTACCCAAATTTGACCATAGTGTGCCAGGATAATACGTTGGCATAAACAAAGACCAATGCCGTAACCTTCTTTACCTTCATCCCGTTGCAGGCGGAAGTGGTTTTCAAAGATGCGATCGCGATTCTCTACAGGAATACCAGGCCCAGTATCGCCAATACTAAACTGAACTTTTTGGGTAGTGCGGTGCAATCCGGAAACGCTAATCTTGCCACCTTCTGGGGTATATTTAATGGCATTATCTAACAGATTGACTAGCACTTGGCGGATGCGTTCTGGATCAGCATATACATAAGGTAAGTCACTAGGAATATCTGTTTCTACTTCTTGGGATTTGGCGGTGTAGCGATCGCACAATTCTTCGAGTACATCTAAAAAAACTTTACCTAGTTGTATCTTTTGTGGTAATATAGGAAATTCTGTATCTTTTCCACGACCTACCTGCAAAAGGTCAGTAATCATTCGGTCAATGACCTTAGTTTGATTGCGGGCTTGTTTTAATAAATGTGCTGTCATCGATGGCTTGAGGCGCTGGAATTCCCCTGTCTCTAGATTGTAGTTAGATTGGAGAGTTTCCATTGCGATCGCGGCAGCAGTTAGGGGATTACGGAGATCGTGCGCCAGCATCGCAATCACCCGGTCTTTAAACTGTAGCTGCTCTTGGAGGTTATCTTTTTCCTGTTTCAAGCGAAAAATTTCGTCTGAGAGTCGGATTAGTTCAGCAGAAACAGCAACTGAATGGATAGTGGATTTGGGTAATGTGCCCCGACCATTGTCGTCCATGTGTTCTTGCAAGTCTTCCTGTAATTTTAAGTAAGCGTCTACAGCGACTTGCCAGCGAGGCCACCAGTTTTTCAATTGCGCTATGATATTACTCCCAGCCAAAACCTGTCGTGGTTCAGGATGGATTTTGATTAAAGCTGGCGTTGCTACCAACTTAAAGTGTTCTGCTAAGTAAGGTTGTTGTCCAACATCGATAGTTTGAACTTCAAAAGTATACTCAGCCTGCAATTCTTTTAAGTAAGCACGTATTCGCTGCACCTGTTGGCGGGACTTAGGTCGTCCATCGACAAAAAGTAACAGTTGGAGTGGAGCTTCAGAATAAATAGGCTGATCCTGGGAAACTTGCATGTAATCGTGTTTCAGCACTGGTAACAACCCGGTGACGCTTTACAGAAAGTAAAATGGACTGACGGTTGTCGATGGTCGTTGTTTTGGTCTTCAATTTAATATCTATTTTAGATTTTCATACTGCTCTTAGTTCTATATTTTTGACACTAAATATATCTTTTTCAGCCTTTTGCCCATTTTTGACTAACTTCATCTCCAAGAAACACCAAGCCCCTTGAATATAAGCCTTAGTTTGCCCTGAATGAAAAATTGTCGCTAGAGTTAGCAGGTGAAAGGTTTAATACTATGTCAAATCAGCTAGTAAAGCAGTATGTCAAATTGACTACTCGCTTTCAACAAGCGATGCCTACGGCGGGCAAAGCCTACGCTCAACTAAACGCAGATGCTAATTGTATCTAATCTATCAGGAAGCTGTTAACTGTTTAGACCAAGTTTGTGGAGAGAGGGTTTTTTCAACGCCAGTGCATCCAATGAAGTGTCTTGTTTGCCTCAACCCAATCATTATTAGGATTAGGAAAACAGCTATAGTTAACAACTATGTACTGCCTATATAACTTACGAAGCGTACTCTGTGTCCAGCCTTCCTAAAAGAAGACTTGCCTATCTCAGGAGAATAGGGGATGGGTTGCCCTAAGACAACCTTTTGGATAACATCAGGGCGATGCCTACGACGATAAACTACGCACTTTTAGAGTCAGTACTTACTGCTTTCGAGGCTGCCAAGAAACTCTTGACTACAGCACAAGTATCACTTTCCCCAGAAATTCTATTTATAGAAATTAGGGAAACTGCTGCGACACTTGACTGTTTTGTTTATGACTCCAGTTGCCAAAAATAACGAACTTACGCTAAGTCCTTGGAATTGCTGAACACTGGCATTTTCTGGCTATTGCCTTATTCAGCTTACCATCGTCAGATGAATAATTTCCAGAATCGATTGTAAGCCAGTGTTAGCGAACTTTAATTGATTTCCCTCTTTGGGTGAGGCTAAGGGGGCTTTATTCCTAGTCTATCACTTTAAGTGTTTAGCGATCGCATTAAGTTCGTGCATCTGGAAGCAGATTAAAGCTTTTGGTAGCTAAAATGTTCTTTAGCGAGTTCGCAATCAGTTATTTCCTCTGCCAATTGAATATTTAGAGAAATATCTCAAAAATGGATTCTCAATCTAGTAGTCTTGCCATATTAATTTTGAGCAGCACTAAACTGCTGACTAAAAACTTCCTTAACCTGTCCTAATACCAGTGAGCTTAGCTTTCTTTTGTCACTCCGGGGAGAGTAAAATCAGAAAAGAGGTCTGAAAGGCAGGAGGGGACGATGACACAGCCCAGAAGTCCCAAACCAAGCATAAAATTCGTGGACGAATATTGTGCAATCTACCAAAATCTATTTCCAGAAGTTAGAAGTTTTGAAAGTTTTCGAGACATACATTTGGGAATGATATCGGAGATAAAAAGGAAATCATTACCAGAAATAGGCAAGGTGGTAGGGTTAGAGAACCACCAATCATTACATCATTTTTTAACAGAATCACCTTGGTCAGTAGAATCATTAAAAAAGCGAAGATTAGAACTAATACTACGAGTATTAAATGAGCGAGCGCTAATTCTAATAATTGATGAAACTGGAGACAAAAAACAAGGTCATACTACAGACTATGTGAAAAGGCAGTATATTGGGAACTTAGGCAAAATTGCTCAGGGCATAGTTGTAGTAACAGCCTATGG
>NZ_JADEXT010000022.1:0-121821 GCF_015206985.1 Nostoc sp. LEGE 12447
GTTCTGTCAAAGAGATTTTTGTAGTGACCCATGCTACGAAGCGGTCTATGATGACCAAGGTTGGGACGGTCTACTACTATTTCTAAGATACAAGGTTGGGTGCAGCGATAGCGTAACCCAACATAAATATGTTTATATATTTAGGCTTAGAAAAAATCTAATAATTTTCAGCGCGAAAATCTTGAGTAATTAGGGCAGCATCATCTTTAAGATATCCTGCTGTCACACAATCATCAATCAATTGCAGGACAAAGGGCCACAGTTCCGGCGCACCTGTTTCTACTGGTGCTACCCGTTTCATCACCTGATTGCGGCTAATGCCATGAATACGCCAAGTCCCACCCTGAGTTTGCTGATTATGCAGCAAAGGCTGTATACGGTCTAAGGCTGCGGCAAATTTGGCGGTGGTTGTTTCTCCTGCTTCAAACTCATCCCAGAGTAAACGCAACTCGTTACCTTGGTCTGCTGGCAAAAGTCCGAATAAACGCAATGCTGCTTGTGCTTCTCTTACTGCTTTGCTGTCGTTACCCTGCATATCGTAACAAAAGGTGTCACCTGCATCAATTTCTACCAAATCGTGGATTAGCAGCATTTTGATGGCATGGAATATCTCAACACCCTCTGGGGCATAATCTACTAAGGCGATCGCCATTACAGCTAAATGCCAAGAGTGTTCTGCACTATTTTCTCGGCGTGACCCATCCATAAGTAGGGTTTGCCGCATTATATGCTTCAATCGATCAATTTCGATGATGAATTGAATTTGTTGAGTCAGCCGATTGATTTGCACCTGAATTTCTGATTTGGTGTGAGGTTTACTGGATTTCAGACTGTAGCTGATTATCTCAATAATTCCAGAGGATCTGCAAGTGATCGTTTTTACATACCAATTAAAAAACGCCTGGGAGTGTTGCCGTGTTTCCACCCCAGGCGCTCTTTATTTTTAACTTGCTCCTCACACAGCTAAATACTATCACTGGTTCAATGAAAAGGCGATTAAAGTCAGTGACACTTTTAAAACCGTACCAACAATCCAATTTTTTATATATAAATTAAAAAATGCCCGGGAGTGTTGCCGTGTTTCCACCCCAGGCATTTTTTATTCTCAACTTGCTCCTCACACACAAATAAACAATATCACTACTTCTATCTGATGGCAAGTATATTGAGTGACATTTTTAAAACTGCACAAGCAATCCAATTTCTGAACAATTAAAAAGCGCTTGGGAGTGTTGCCGTGTTT
Organism: Nostoc sp. LEGE 12447; assembly: GCF_015206985.1. Classification (NCBI taxonomy): domain Bacteria; kingdom Bacillati; phylum Cyanobacteriota; class Cyanophyceae; order Nostocales; family Nostocaceae; genus Nostoc; species Nostoc sp. LEGE 12447. The sequence continues at coordinate 1,244 of NZ_JADEXT010000022.1, forward strand.
CCACCCCAAACGCTTTTTATTTTTAACTTGCTCCTCACACACGATTAGATAATATCATTGCTTCAATCATAAAGAAAGTATATAGTGTGACACTTTGTAAACCGCACACTCAATAAGCAATGATTTAGTGTAAAAAGTGACGTACACCAGTTAAAACCATCAGCAAACCCAATTCGTTAGCAGCTTTGATTGAATCTTTATCGCGCAGACTTCCCCCTGGTTGGACAATGGCTGTAATTCCTGCGGCTGCGGCTGTTTTGACGGAATCATCGAAGGGGAAGAATCCATCGCTGGCGAGAGTTGCACCTTTGGCTTTTTCTCCAGCTTGTTCTAAGGCAATTTTAACTGAGCCGACGCGGTTCATTTGACCAGCACCTACTCCTAGTGTAGTGCGATCGCTTGTCACAACAATGGCATTAGATTTAACGTGTTTGCAAACTTTCCACGCAAACAGCAGTTCGGCTAATTCGCTGTCGGTGGGTTGACGTTCAGTGACTACTTGCCATTGATTGGTGTCAGCAATTATATCATCGCTAGCTTGGACAAGAAAACCACCTGCAATCGCTTTCACTGTATCATTAGGACCACTGCTCAAATCAGCTAGAGTCAAAACCCGCACGTTAGATTTCTTAGCCAGGATTTCTTGAGCTTCGGCTTCACAACTTGGTGCAACCACACATTCTAAAAATGTTTTGGTTAATTCGCTAGCTGTAGCTGCATCAATCGGACGGTTGAGTGCGACAATTCCACCAAAGGCAGAAGTAGAATCAGCATTGAAAGCTTTTTGATACGCTTCAAAAATACTGCTTCCCAATGCCGTACCACAGGGATTCGTATGTTTGATAATCGTTGCTGCTGGGGTATCTGTGAACTCAGCAATAATTCGGCGTGCAGCTTCTAAATCAACTAAGTTATTGTAACTAAGTTCTTTGCCTTGAAGTTTCGTTGCAGCTGCCCATCCCGTTGGAGTAGTACCAGTTTGATACCAGGTGGCGGGTTGATGTGGGTTCTCGCCGTAACGCAGAGATTGTAATTGTGTGCCGCTAAGGGTGTACTGCTGTGCTTCTGCGAGATAAGATGCGATCGCTTGATCGTAACTAGCTGTATGCGAAAATCCTTTTAAAGCTGCCTTTTGCCGAAACTCTAGGGATGCTACGCCGTTATTTTGCCGCAATTCCTCCAAATACTCGTCATACTGTGCCGGATCGCATAATACAGCCAGATGAGCGAAGTTTTTCGATGATGCCCGTAACATAGCAGGGCCACCGATATCAATTTGTTCAACAGCTTCTAATAATGTCACCCCTGGTTTAGCGATCGTTTCCTCAAAGGGATAAAGATTCACTACCACTAAATCAATCGGGCGAATTTGGTTATTTTCTAAATCTGTAATATCTTGGGGAACATCTCGCCGCGCCAAAATTCCGCCATGAATTCGGGGATGTAGGGTTTTGACTCGACCACCTAAAATTTCTGGAGAACCTGTGTAATCTGCAACTTTGGTGACAGGGAGTCCCGCATCTTTGAGTGCTTGGGCTGTTCCCCCACTGCTGATTAAATCAAAGTCGAATTCTTCAACCAAGCTACGGGCTAGGTCAATTATACCAGTTTTGTTAGATACACTCAGCAGGGCTAGACGCGCCATTGATCAATTCCTCAGATGTTAGGTTGTGAAGCAAAGGATCTCAAGTTTTGCATAAGCCTTGGTTTACTTCAATACTGCTAATACCAGCAAATAAATTAACTTTTCAATGCTGCTTGTGCAAAAAGTTGAAGTGAACCATTAATTATAAGTGTGAACTATGGGGAGCTTGACAGATATGACACATTCAAGCTATCAAAAGAAATGAATCCATCTGCCCAGACTGTGAAGTTAAAGCAGATGAAGCAGTCATAAGACTGAAAATTAAGGAAAAAATATGCCTTCAAAAGAAACTGGCGCTCAAGTTGATGCACGGTCTCCGAAGCCGTCTATTGACCTTGCTACACCCATAGAATTACTCACTAAAGCTATTCCTCCCAACAGTAATCAGGCAAATACTGACCAGCCAAATCCTAAAGGGATGCCGCTGTTTGAATTTGATGACAAACAAAATAAACGCCTGAGAATAAATACTTCAGCTGTTCTGCGTCGGTTATTTACACAGCCTGACTTCCAAGAAGCTTTCAACCCAGCTAGAGGCGGTGGGTTTATTCAAAACTTGCCAATGCCAGCATTCGGGAATAGGTCGCGCATTGGTGGCTGTTTGAGTGTTGGCAATGCAATAAAGTTACCCGGTGCAATAGACAAATTAATTGCTGCTATCGACCAAGCATTAGATACTGCATTACCTTCTGATACTTCATTATTGACATTGCTGTTAGATGATCCCGATAAGCAACTCAAACAACTTGCTACACATGCAGGTACTAAGTTTCAGAATTTAACTAACACTGCTAACCTCGTACCGATAAAATTTCAAGCAGGAGATACCAAGCCTAGCAAGTCTGACAAAGTTGTTGCCAAAGTTATTTCTGCGCGTGAACGAGTAGAAGGAACTGATTATTTTGACCAAATGTGTAGTGCAGTTGCCGAGCATTTGGAAAATCAGTATGACTGCGATGAAGATGATATTGATTCAGCGATCGCAACATTGGAAGCCGAGAGAGACAGAGAATATAGCCAAATCCAGCGTTTTTTGAATTTTTTAGACGATGAAGCCTTGTCTAGAGTCCGATTGACTATTACCTTTCGGATTATGGAAGCGATCGCAGACAATGCCCGCTCAAAAGATCAACTAGAGTACAAACTTTTGGCAGAATATGTCAATCGAGTACTTGTTTTGGTTACGTCCTCTAAAGAACATGGCTATACCGTTGATTTAACTGCTCATTTCGCTAATAGTGCTGTGGAGTTTGATTTGTCAGATGAACTGAGCAAAGTAATATTCTATTCTTGTCTACCTGTTTGGCCTGAGTGGAAAACCCAAATCTTCGAGCAAAAGACTAAAAATCAAGTTGACCGTGAGGTAAGCTATCGTTTTCGAGTCAATGGACAAAATCCAGAATTGGGCAAACCCGCTTTTGAAGTGCGACTGGATCAAATTGCAGAAGCCTTACTAAGTAACGATCAATCTTCCCTACAAAAACCTTGGTTGATATGTCGTCGTTTAGCTGAACTTATCTTTTTAGACATTGTTGTTCCCAAAGATGCTGAAGAATCGCTAACTCCAGAATCACTAACTAATAAAGTAGTTCAACTCATCGAAACTCTGAAATCGGGCAAACAGGCAGCTATTAGCCAAACTTTACAGGAATTACGGGAACGCGCCAAAGTCATGAATTCCATTGCAACGGCACTAATGAACGTAGTCCGTGACAAGAGTCAAAAAGTAATTTCTCAAGTTCAGCATCGTTCCTCCCAACAGTTTATCTGTGTGAAAAGAGGTATCTTTCAGTGGACGCGACTAATAGGAGCAGAAGAAGGCGTAAGAGATTTACTTGTGGGGTCACAACAAAGTTCCCGCGAACAGGTGGAATGGTTCAAACATATTGAAATTTGCGATCAACCAGACACATTCGGATTACTGTTCTCGGTTAAAGTTACTGCCGAGCTTTCGGAATATGACTTAACAACTCAAGGCGCAGCAAGTAAATTAGAGGCAAAACGTTCATTACCAGAGCGACTTCTGCAAATTTGTTGGGTTCCTCGTTCTTTTCGCAAGGATCAAAACCGTCAATGGACTTATGAATATTCGAGAAATGCTTCTAAAGCAGCAGGATGGGTATTATCAGCCGCAATTATAGTGGAATACGATGTTGAGACCGTAAAGCGGCGACCAGATACAAAAGGTTCTGAAGAAAGTAAGCAGTATCATGCGGCTGGAGTTACTGCCTTTGCTGTGCTAGTTTACTGCTGTTTGTGGCGTATCATCAAACGATTGCAACAAGGTGATAACGGCAAATCGGTTGATTTCACAACTTTAATGCTGAGGCTGCAAGAATTTGGCAAACAAAGTGATGACAGTAGCGGTGATGCTTATATATATGCAGCAGCCCAAACTTTAGAAGCAATACTGGCTGAAGATACTCCTATCAGAATGCAAGGGCTGGCTCTAGAAAATATTGCCCAACAAGACCAAAAAGCAAAATTTACAAAATCCGGCACTTTTAATGCTCTGTTAAGTGCATTTCCACTCTTCATCAGCACCCCAAGCGCTAATTCAGCACCCAAGATTGGTTTAATTTCCTATGCCAGTCGTCCTTGTGATGAAGAAACTTTTCTGGACAAAGGTGAAAAGGGCTATCTTTTTCTCACTCAAAGTTATGTTGCGACAGCAGTTAATCAACCATTTTTAGGCTATGAACTGAAAAGAGAACGGATGAAGTCTGATGTACTGGATTCTTCAAAAGGGTTGAAAAAGCAACGCTTACTCCAAGAAGAAATTAGTTACCTAGAAAGCCTTGGTTGCCAACACATTATTTTATTGGCTCATGCCTATGGCGATCGCCGAATTAATCGAGCCGCAGATTACAATTCTTCTTTGATATCTAAAGAATTTTTAGAACAAGTTTTTGAAACTTTTCCCAATCTCAATATTTACTCAATGGTGCGGGATGTATTTCCTGCTACTCGTTTGCATAAGCGCGGTTATAATGAGGCGGCGTTTGAGATTTTGCAAGCTGGAGATCATACAGATTTCCAACGCTCCGTTACCGCAGAATACTTTCGTGATTTGATTCCGGTTTATACTTTTGCCACCCTTTTTGCTGTTCAAGAAACACAGCGCCCACAATCTGGTTTTTGCATCTATTTCCTAGTATCAGATGGGCAAGTCCGCGATATCAACTGGACTGAACGCGCTCGTCAACATTTGATAAATCCAGAACATAATTCTCCTATTCATCCCTGCTTAATAGCTGTATTGCGGGGATTGCATTTTATCGAAGCTGAAAAAGGTCAACTTATCCCAGTCCTTGACCCCTTCAACTGGATTTCACCTACCACAGTTGAAGGGGCTGGGGAGGTTAAAGTCTTACATAATCGTCGCAAAGGACAGGTATTACTCAATTATCCTGCCTTACTCACCCACGTTTCTCAAGTTCTGCGCCGGAGGAAGTGATGGATTTGTCTTTTTTAGAACAGGCTTCCATTTGGGGGCAGGTATTTGAAATTGCTGTCAAACGCGGTGTTCTGCAACACTTAATTCAGCAAAAATTGGTCTTGGACGATCATCCGGTTCTGCAACCTTGGCAATCCGTAAAGAATGCAGATGTCTACCACCAACTGGTAAAAGCACTCAAACTGACAGATCCGAATACAAAAGAATGGGTAGAGACGATGCTGCGTCATCTGCTAGTACTCGGCTATGGTTTAGGTTGGACAACAATGCGAGAGTGTCTCAAACACATCAAAAAGAGTGGAATTCGTAAAGCAAAGCTAGAAGCAATTTGGTGTCCGTTGACATTGCCAACACAGGAAATGCAACGGGATGAGGAAAAAGAAGAGACAGCAAAAGCATTTCAAGCAGCTTTCAATTTACCAGGACAACCAGACGAGAACTTGGTAAACCGAGGACAACCCGCCAGAGCCGATTTTATCTTATGGCTATCGGACGAATCTATTTCCCATAGACGAACAGAGGATTTGATACTTTCTAAACCAGATAAAAGTTTATTCTCCAAATCAAAAGACCTCAAACCCAAAAAAATCGATAACTTAATTCTTTGTCTGGAATTTTCTTATAACGCACCGATCAAACTAGCAGATTTTAGAACCGAAGCCCCTCATCGAGAGGAAATGAATCGCTATTACCGTTACATTGAATCACGGGGTGTCTTTTCTAGAGTTTGTGCAGAGGTTGAGGGTGAAGAGTTTTTGCCTTCATCAAAGCTGAAAAGTCATCTATCAGCATTTAGTGGTAAAGATAAACCATTATTCAAGCTCTGTCAGGGATCATCTTACACTGAGCGCTTGATTCGTTTGTTGTACTCGCATCAGCGCTTAAAAGGAAGTTGTAGTGGTAGAGCGATCGCTGTAACATCCAATGGTCTTGAAAGTCTTGCCGCTCACTTTCTGGATATGGAACCAGAATCAGATCCTAGAGCCAAGCTGATGAAATCATTAGGAGAATCATATCGCCAAGCTCGCAAACTCAGCGATGATGCACCCAATGAACTTGAAACAGAGATTCGTTTGGTGTTCAATAAGCTAGTGCGCTCACTACCCTCTGATTTCAAAACGCAAGCAAAGCGTCTTGCTGAGAACCCAACTCCAGGAGGACATCTTCACTTTCTATTTCAGGAGAATGTGAAAGGATTCTACAACCCAATGGATGAAGTGAGTAAGGCTGAGGCGATCGCTGCTGTTGAAGAGAACGAAGCATTATTTGACTTTTTTGGCGAAAATCCTCAATCACAAATCGAACAAGCTCTTAATCAAGTCAATCCACACAACGAAAAAATTCCTTTGCGACAGGTTCACCAAGCAGCAGTTATCGCAGGGCTGAATGCTGCTCAACTAGGTAGAATCAATGTCATAGCTTTGGAAGGAAATCCTGGGATTGGTAAAACCACTGCTGTGATGCAATTTCTTCAGCAACATTCTCAAGGCTTTTTGTTTCTTTATTTGAGTCCACGAGTGGTAATTAATCGGGATGTTACTGACAAAATTGCCAGAAACAACGGTAATGCTACTGGAATATTGACCCTCACTAGTAATGCCAATTTGATTGTTTCAGCACCTAAGTGGTACGAGCAACAGGCCAAGCAAAATGGCTCTCAACCTCGCCGTGTTGATAGTGCCGTTGTTGTCGATGGCTTTGAAAGGCTCAACCATCCTGATTGCAGTATTCTTTTCCTCACTCCAGAACAAGAACAGGAGATTGATTGCAATGTAGTCGCCTCTACTCGGTCTAAACGTTCTCTCAACGAACGCGAAGATAGCGTAGAATCTCCCAAACGTCCCGGTGTACTACGTACCCTAGCAAACTCTGCTCGAAAATTACTAGAAGCTAATCCGCGAGTTAATCGCTTAGTTATGACTGCTGCCATTCAAGGTTATCGAACGCTTAACGAATCAACTACAGTTGATGCCTTGAGCAAGTTGTTTTCAAAGCCAGCTAATACCAAGCCAGGAAAGAATGAACGTTCAGCATTTGCCGCCAGAATTCCTACTATTATCGTCATGGTAGATGAACTGGCGGGCGATGGTGCAGGAGCGCCCTTTGTCCATAAGTTAGCAGAATGGTTGCACCAGCAGTTTCTCGATCCGTTTGAAACAACGCCGTCTCCGTTTAGGATTATTCTGATTGTTGCCGATGCCTCACTGAGTAATGAGGTTGTGTTGAATAGTTTTTTAAGTTCAGGTGATCGCGCCCCTGACAAGGTGTTAATTAGTCAAAGTCAAGGTGAAGCACCATTTCGGGTGACAGGCACTTATACCAAAGTAGGCCCCAGAAAGCACCCAACGCTCCACGTTATGACAAATAGTTACCCCGCTAAAAAACTCGATATTGACTATAGTATTAGGCTGTCTCCCGTTACACCAGGATTAACTAGTGATGGGACAAAACAGACAATTCGACAAGCCATTCGAGAGCAATTAGAAGACCAGTTGCTAATGAATGCCTACTTGGAAATCGAACGCGGGTTACAACAGGGAGCGGAGCAGCTAATTTTCTTTGCTCAAGACAAAGCTTTCTTACGTCACTTGCAAGAGAAATTGACCAGTGGTAAAGATGCTCTGGTAAACAAGGGACAGGTAGCAGTTTTGGATCAAAGCGTCCCAGCTAATAAGCGATTGGAATTAGTAAAAGAACCACAACGCGATCAAATCCGAGTTTTCTTGATGACTTCTTCAGGAGCAAGAGGTGTTTCTTTCCCAAAAACAGATTGGATTATTGCAGCAATTCCCCGATTTAATATTGAAGCCGCTTTAATGGAAGTCGCGCAATTAATTTATCGGGGTCGAGGAATGTATACAGATCCAGAAACCGGAATGCAAGTTTCTGGAGATTACAAAGATAGACGGTTGGTCATGCTAATCAATGATTTCATCATTGAAGGAGAAGACATTGACCGCAAACGATTATGGTTGCGTCAGTCAAGCGATTTATTGACTTTGCTGGTAATGCTGCGCTCTACAATTCACACTCGTATTAAAGGAGATGCTGGACTCAAGTACAAGCGAATCGCATTTGTTCCAGTGGGATTAATTGGAGATGAGGAATTGTTGAGATTAATGTCTGATGAGGTCTTAGATTTCCTCCATGAAACCAAAGTTTTTATCCGCGATAATTACTCTCAAGAAGCAAAAGCTATTGCGATCAAAGCAGCCAACTTAACAGAACAAATTTTTAAGCACTTGAATTTGACAGGACAAGCATCAGACCGGAATGCTAAATCCTATGCGAATTACCAAACCCTGGAAGCATTAGTCAAAACTGTTTCTAGGATGTCGAGTCGGTTATTGCCATCTTTAGATAACCACGAACTACAAATACCAGATGGATTAACTTGTATTGGCCCTTTCTGGATAGAAGATTGGAGCGATCGCCAAACTGAGGAAAGATTTAGCTTTGAGGGATGGAAATCTTATATTCAACAAAATAGCAGTAATCTTTTAGGACTACTACAACGAATTTATGAAGATAACAAGTTTCCACCAAAACTCAAACGTCCGGCAAAGGAACTCTATAGGCTATTGATTCGGAAACAGGAGGAATCTGTTCTTGAATATTCAACACTTCAAGCGTTAAGAACTAAAAACATAGTTGTTGGCTTACCTCTAGATTATCCGCACTTCTGGAATGAACACTCAGAAGACAACATTCGTCAACAGGAATTAGAAGACCCCCTAACTTGGAGAAATGCTTTAGGACGCTCCCTAAACCCTCAAGGCTTGATTATACCTGTGGTAGCGCAGTATCGAGAATTTCCTTGGGTAGCTGTAGCAGGTCGACGAATTTATACACAACTAGAAACAGTTTTTAGCGATCGCTACTTTATGGCATCCAGTGAATTAAATCTTCTTAATACAATATTGCTTGAAGATGAAGCAGATAACAAATAGTTAATATATGCTTAGGAATTACTTAGCGCAAAGTCAAATTTTCAACCAAACTATAAGAGTAAAACACATATATACTATACAATCCCTTATTTGTATAGAAAAAGCATAGGTATCTCGCCCGTCTTTTAACGGGCAAGATTCCCAAGCCATAAGCTGTTTCAAAACAGTATTGAATGAATCTCGTAAATAATTGCTAGCTTTGAGCCGGGCGATTACGCCAGAAATACAGTTAACTTGACTAAAAGATGGATAAACCACCTATAGATCCAATCAATCCAAGTCAAAATCAAAGATAAATTCGGAATTACCTTAAAGTCTTGAGGTTGACAAAGTACCTATACGTTAAAAGCTTTATAGCAGTTTCAACAAGCACAGTTGACAGTTATCCAAAATTACAAAAATCATCTACGCGGATATCCCGCCAAATATCAGAAATCTGCCAGCCGGAATTGCCAACAGATTGGACTATGGGATTATCGCGCAATGGAATGTAGTCGGGTTCTCTCGGCTCTGGAATCGCTACTGGTTGCTCATCAACCACAGGGGGTGAAAAATTGACGGTATCAGCTTGAAGATTTTGGTCTTCAGCGTCTTGGATTTCCATCATTTTCTTCAGGGTCAGCGTGTCAGATTTTTTGATGATCTTCATATCTATTAATTAAAAGTTTTCATTCACTGAATATCAAAGCCATAGAATTGGCTGAAAAGTCGGATGACAACAGAGTTGTAAAAAGTCGTGGGTAAAATGAGTGTTAATAATTGCACGGAATAAACAAGATACACTAAATCTATGGAAAATACGAGTCCCCTGCTGAGGAATTTCTTAATTGAGTGCAAATCTCTTTTTCGTGCAGATGCCTTAGCATAATTTTGCACAGATGGTTTGAGCAATTTACACTACTGCTTTAGAGTAAGTCCAAGGCCGTTTTGTGTTTTAGACTCAATCAAGCCTGATAATAGAGGGTTAAGAGTTCTCGCTGTAAAGGAGCATTGAGAAACTTGTCAGGTCATAAAGGAAAAATCCTGGTAGTAGACGACGAAGCGAGCATACGTCGGATTTTAGAGACGCGTCTTTCCATGATTGGCTATGATGTCGTCACAGCTAGCGATGGTGAAGAAGCTTTGTCAACTTTTCGTGTATCCACTCCTGACTTAATAGTTTTGGATGTGATGATGCCAAAGCTCGATGGCTACGGTGTATGCCAAGAATTACGGAAAGAGTCAGATGTACCAATTATTATGCTTACAGCCTTGGGAAACGTAGCCGATAGGATTACTGGGCTAGAGTTAGGTGCTGATGACTACATGACAAAGCCTTTCTCTCCCAAGGAGCTAGAAGCTCGGATTGCCTGCATACTAAGGCGATGCTTCCATAAAACTAGTGTCAATACCACTCCTAATTCCACGATCATCCATGTGGGCAATCTCAAAATTGATACAAATAAGCGGCAAGTCTATAAAAATGAGCAACGCATTCGCCTGACAGGTGTGGAATTTAGCTTACTAGAGTTGTTAGTGAACAATTCTGGAAAAGTTTTTTCCCGATTAGAAATGTTGCAACTATTGTGGGGTTGCGTACCAGGACTTCATTTAGACACCCGTGTAGTAGATGTGCATATCTCCCGGTTGCGGACAAAGGTAGAAGATGACCCCAACTTACCAGAGTTGATTATCACAGCAAGAGGTAGTGGTTATTTTTTCCCACGAATTGTTGAATCACAGTAGGAGGAAATTGAAGAAGAATTCCGAATCCAGAAATCAGTGCTTGATTTAGCTCTACGCAAAACAAACCATTAGATAGATGAAGAATTAGTCAGCTGATGGTAGTTTCAGATGATGAAAAGTCAGTAATAACTCCATTGTAAAAAAGTAGCTATTATGATTGTTGTCCATCATCTTAACAACTCGCGATCGCAGCGCGTGCTATGGCTGCTTGAAGAATTAGGGATCGATTATGAAATTAAGTTCTACGAACGCGACCAGAAGACGATGCTGGCACCGACATCCCTGCGTGAAGTCCATCCCCTCGGCAAGTCACCAGTAATCACAGATGCAGGAAATACTGTTGCTGAGTCGGGCGCTATAATTGAATACATCGTCGATCGCTATAGCAATGGTCAGCTAATCCCGCCATCTGGTACACCAGAGCGTCTGCGCTACACTTATTGGCTGCATTATGCCGAAGGCTCTGCAATGCCACCTCTGGTAATGAATCTCGTCTTTAACCGTTTTGGTGTAGGAGACAGCGTAAACGAAGGATTTATCGCACCCCAGATTAAGCTTCACTTTGACTATATAGAAGGTGAACTTCGTAAAAGTACATGGTTTGTAGGCGAAGAATTCACCGCCGCCGATATCCAAATGAGCTTTCCTTTGGAAATAGTCGCTATGGAAGCCGAACTCATCTCAAGCCGACCGAAAATTAAACAATTTATCGAGCGCATCCATGCGCGGCCTGCTTACAAACGCGCTCTTGAACGTGGGGGCAAATACGACTTTGCTAATAGCATTCAATAATTCGGCGTTGCATATTTGCGGTATGGTTTTACCATTTTTGTGGGATGGGGTATCTTGCCCGTTCATTGTATTTCCAGGCGGGCAGGATGCCCACCCCACAAGAAGAATCATCCCTTAATTCAGCAATGCCAATAATTTTTGTACCCATTTCAGATAATTAGAAACTGGTTAATGTTGCATTTAGAACATCATCATTTGCATCTTCTTGTAATTCAGTAGAAGTTGCCAGGAACTTTTGGAATTATTTTCAGAAGTTAGATAAAAAACAGCCACCCCCAATTCCACAAATCCTGCTGAAGCAGCAACAGCTTTTACATTTATAGGCATTAACTAGCAGTTTCTCCAATCAGTGCCGTAGTTCCTTGAACGTCCGGTAGATTGGTAAAGATTGTGGTATCATTGCACCACAATGATACCGTAATTTTGTCTAGATATAGAATTCTATCGCTCTGCCAACGGTAGATTATTTCTGAAAGGAGTTTGCTGCAATGTCCACAACACCAACTACTCGACTAATTTTGGAGACTTTACTCCCCCATCTGAAAGTAGCAGCAGCTTATGCCCATTTTCTTCAACCAAAAATTGCTGCACTTCCTGCTAAAGGGGAAGGAAACAACTTTTTTAGTGCTGCACTTACTGATGCGGATGTGGCTATTCAAAATCTAGTAGAAGTGGTATTACTGGGCACTTTTCCAGATATTCGCTTTTATGGAGAAGAGTATGCAAGTTCTAACAACACCAAGTATTTTCGTGCTACCAAACTCGGTTCAGAAGGTGATTACTTAGTCACACTCGACCCAATCGATGGTACAAAGTTTTACATGGATGGACATTCTAATTACCAAATTATTCTCAGTATTCTAAATGCAGATGACTTTGAGGCCGTAATCGCCATTTCTCCTGCCCAAAACATTTATTTTTATGCCCTTCGAGGTGAAGGTGCTTTTAAAGGGACTCTGGACATGAGCCTAGAAGCCTGTGCCCCATTACATATAACATCTGCCAAACCTGCTATTTTGTTGGGATGGGCAATGAATTCTATTGGACATTTACTAAAAGATCAATATCAAGTAATCGATATAGCAACTGATTACTCTAGTGATATTCAAATTCCTAATCTTAATGGTATTCTCACTGGTGATTTGAGTGGAGCAGTGATTAAATCGGGTAAATTTATTGATGTTGCTGCACTCGCTTTTATTGTGAAAGAGGCTGGTTGGATTGTAACTACTCTGGACGGTTCGACTTTACCGCCATTGCATACTTGTCAAAACTATAGTCTGCCTGGATTGATAATAGCTGCCTCAAAATCTGTTCATCAAGATTTAGTGAAAGCTGTGCAAGGCCTAGCTGTTTGAGGGTAAATAAGTAGTTAATTATTTGCTAACTATCCCTAAGCAAAATGAAAATCTGTATTGTTGGCGCAGGTGCAATCGGTGGATATTTAGGGGCAAAACTGGCACTGGCAGGTGAAGCAGTGACGCTAATTGCACGTGGTTCCCATTTAGAGGCGATTCAAAAAAATGGGCTGAAGTTGCTGATGGCAGACGGTTCTAGCCAAATTGCTACTCCGTTTTTGGCAACTAGCAATATTCAGGAAGCGGGGCCACAGGATGTAGTAATTCTAACTGTTAAGGCTCACAGTGTGCCTGCGATCGCACCCTTTCTCCCTGCACTCTACAATCCGCACACAATGGTGGTGACAGCCCAAAATGGCGTTCCTTGGTGGTACTTTCGTCAACATGGCAGTGAGTATGAAGGTACGCGGATTCAATCTGTCGATCCAGATGGGATTATTGAAGCTAGTATCGGTGCTGAACGCGCTATTGGTTGTGTGGTTTATCCGGCAACAGAGATAATTGAACCGGGTGTGATCAAACATATTGAAGGCGATCGCTTTACTCTTGGTGAAATCGATGGTAGTAAAAGCGATCGCATCCAATTATTGGCACAGGCTTTAAAACAGGCAGGATTCAAAGCACCAATCCGCAATCAAATTCGCACGGAAATTTGGATTAAGTTGTGGGGTAATGTGGCGTTTAATCCGATCAGTGCCCTGACTGGTGCTACTTTGGAGGATATTTGCCGCTATCCCCTCACCCGCGAACTAGCGCGACAAATGATGACAGAAACTCAAGCGATCGCAGAAAATTTGGGTATAAAGTTTGGTATTAGTTTAGAGCAGCGAATTAATGGGGCAGAAAATGTTGGTGCCCATAAAACCTCGATGTTACAAGATATTGAATCAGGACGCGCTACGGAGATAGACGCTATTGTTGGCGCGGTGGCAGAATTGGGAAAACTGACTCAAATTCCCACGCCTTATATTGATGCTATTTATGCCAGCGTTAAGTTGCTGGAGGCAACAAAAGTGAGAATTTGACGAACCACAGAGACGCAGAGAACACAGAGTGAGGAGGAATAGAGAGGATTTTGGTGTTACAGGTATTATCTGCTTGATTTATGTGACAGTTTCAGGTGCAGAATACCGATTATATAATTATCAAGTTTATGAAGAAAAAGAAAGCATGGCTATTAACAACACTGGTTGTAGCAGTAGTAGGAATCAGCATCATTACAGGACATAGTAATTCTTTAAAAGCTGTCTCATCGTTAGGTAAAGACACGCTAACGATGATTACTTCCCCAGATTATCCTCCTTATGAGTTTTATGATACTAAAGGAGGCGATCGCCAAATCGTTGGCTTTGATATAGATATTGCCAAAACCCTTGCTGAAAAACTAGGGTTTAAACTTAAAATAATGGAATCCGATTTTAATGGATTAATCCCTGCACTCCAAGCAAATCGCGCTGACTTTGTAATGGCTGGGATGACTCCGACTCCAGAACGTCAAAAAAATATTGATTTTTCAATTATTTATTACGAAGCTAAAGATACGATTGTCGCTCCTAAAGGTAGCAACCTGAAGCAACCCCAAGACTTATCAGGAAAAAAGCTTGGGGTACAACTAGGAACCATACAAGAACAAAATGCTCAGAAAATTGCTAAAAAAGTTGCGGGTATTCAGTTAAAGCAACTTAATAAAGTGCCGGAAGTAGTTCAGGAAATCAAATCTGGGCGAATTGATGCTGCAATTGTTGAGGATACCGTCGCTAAGGGATTTGCCCAAGCTAACCCAGATTTAGAATTTAATACTATTCCGTCAGAGGAAGCAAGTGGCTCGGCGATCGCTTTTCCTAAAGGTTCTTCTTTTGTAGAACCGTTTAACAAAGTTCTTCAACAAATGAAGGACGATGGCACATTGGCTAAACTAGTAACCAAATGGTTTTCAGAGAACACCACCGCTAACCCTGCATCCTCAACTCCTGTCAAAGGCGGATTAAATCTCGACTTCACCAGAATTCTTCCAGATATTCCTTTTATTCTGCGGGGAATCCCTTTAACTTTGTTGTTTACCCTATTATCTGTAACCTTGGGGTTAATTTGGGGAACAATCCTGTCTCTATTAAAAATTCTCGGCATCAAGCCGCTTACCTGGGTTGCTAATGCCTACACCTCTGTTTTTCGAGGTACACCTTTGTTATTACAGTTGGCATTAGTTTACTACGCAACGCCACAGCTTACAGGCTATGACATTTCTGCATTGGAGGCTGGGGTGCTAACTTTTACGCTGAATTCTGGCGCTTATATGTCGGAAACCATCAGAGGTGGGATTCAAGCGGTGGATAAAGGACAAAGTGAAGCAGCGATGTCTATGGGTGTTCCCTATTGGTTGATGATGTGGGATGTGATTTTACCCCAAGCATTGAAGAACATTCTCCCAGCATTGGTGAATGAAACTATCGGATTGCTTAAAGATTCTGCGCTGGTGTCAACGATTGGGGTAGTGGAAATATTACGTAGCGCCCAAATCGTTGGTGCAAACAAATATATTTATTTTGAACCACTGCTATTTGCAGGGTTAATCTACTATGTTTTGGTAATGGGGATGACTTTGGGTGCATCGGCTTTAGAAAGGAGGTTACGCGAAAGTGAGTAATGTAGTAATTCGCACGGAATTCTTATGTAAATCCTTTGGCAAACTGGATGTACTCAAAGATATTTCCACTGAGTTTTACCAAGGCGAAGTGGTTGCCATATTAGGCCCTTCTGGTTCAGGTAAGTCTACCTTTTTGCGATGCATAAACTTGCTAGAACAACCCACCAGAGGAAGAATCTATTTTCACGACCAAGAAATTACCAATCCCAAGGTAAACATCGCTAAAGTACGGCAGCATTTGATGATGGTATTTCAACATTTTAATTTGTTTCCCCACATGAATGTGCTGGAAAATGTCACCTATGCACCCATAAAGGTGAAAGGAATAAACAAGCAAAAAGCAGAAGAATATGGCTTAGAATTGCTTGCTAAGGTAGGTTTAGAAGAAAAAGTGTCTGTGTACCCATCCAAACTATCTGGGGGACAAAAACAGCGAGTAGCGATCGCTCGTGCATTAGCAATGGAACCAGAGATGATTTTGTTTGATGAACCCACCTCTGCACTAGATCCCGAAATGGTCAAAGATGTGCTGGAAGTGATGAAAGCTTTAGCATTATCTGGAATGACAATGGCGATCGTTACTCATGAAATGGGGTTTGCAAGAGTTGTTGCCAATCGAATTATGTTCCTCGACCAGGGGATTCTAGCAGAAGATACTACTCCTGGCGAGTTTTTCCAAAATCCTCAGTGCGATCGCGCCAAGCAGTTCTTAGAAAAAATGCTTTAGAACATCAGAAATTCGCCGCTTTTTTTGTATTCTTGAAACTTTTCTAAAACGGGGCGATCGTTTGGCATTAACGTCGGTAAGTCCGCCAAATCAAAAAATTCCAGCGCCAGCGATTCTCCATCTAAGCAAGCGAGGCTGCCTGACCATTCAACGGCTCGCAAAATTAAAATGAAGGTTTGGACGCGATCGCCATTGGGATAAGTTACAGTTTCAAAGGCTGGATTGGAAGAAAACCCCACAGCTGCAAAACGCTTAACCGTTAAACCAGTTTCTTCAAAAACCTCTCGCGCTGAACATTCTTCGGCAGATTCACCGACCTCTGGACAGCCACCAGGTAGTCCCCAAAGTTTGAAATCACTCCGCTTTTGCAACAAAACGCGCCCCAAATTATCCTCGATAATCACACGTGCGCCAAATAATAGAAGTAGGCGATCGCCTACAACTTGTCGTAACTTGCCGAGATAAGAGTCTGACCAATTCGCCATAACGAGAAAGTTTGTAAAGAAACTCTAAAGGTAGCAAATAGCGATCGCCTGAAAACAGGATAATGCAGCTGAACAGGTTAATTATTCCCATTCAACCTAGAATTATGGCATCTCCACCGAAAATCCTCGCCTTTGCTGGCAGCACCCGGATTGATTCTTACAACAAAAAACTGGTAAAAATCGCGGCGGCTGGCGCTAAGGCAGCAGGCGCAGAAGTGACTTACATAGACCTCCGCGATTTGCCCCTACCTCTGTTTGATGAAGACTTGGAAGCTCAAAAAGGACTACCAGCCAACGCCCGCACGTTTAAGGACTTGATGATTTCTCATCAAGGATTGTTGATTGCTTCGCCGGAATATAACAGTTCACTCACAGCAGTTTTGAAGAACGCCATTGACTGGGCATCCCGTCCAGCCCCAAATGAAGCACCATTGGCTGCTTTTGCAGGGAAGGTTGCTAGTATTATGAGCGCTTCCCCAGGCGCTCTTGGTGGTTTGCGGGGGTTGGTTCACTTGCGCTCTATTTTGGGAAACATCAAAGTTTTGGTACTTCCTGACCAGTTAGCCGTACCCAAAGCTTACGAAGCCTTTAATCCTGATGGCACGTTAAAAGATCCTAAACAGCAACAATCTATTGAAAAGCTAGGCGATGACTTAACAAAGATATTGCTGAAGCTTAATTAAATTCTTCAATTTGATAGTAGATAGCGAATACCTATCATTAGCACAAAGATGCCATACAGCTTTTTCATCAACTCACTGCTAATAAACGGCTGATTTGCAAACAATGCCCCGAAGAAGTTACCCACGATTAAACCAACTGCAATAATCAGGGCATATTTGATATTAAGATTACCGTTGCGATGGTAAACTAAGGCTGCTAAAATCCCGATTGGCAAAATTTGAGCAGCCACAGATGTTCCTGTAGCTAACTTCTGATCCAAACCAATTACTAACACCATTGCCGGAATCATAATTGCACCGCCACCGATACCAAACATTCCACCAGCAATGCCAGAAACTAAACCGATTAACAACAGTTGGATCGAGATATTAGACATAAAAATGGTTGATATATTGCAAATTACAAATTTACCGTATTAGACAAAATAGATTTGGGTAGCATTCCATGCACGCCTTTTTGAGGACTGTTCACAACTTGAGTAATGTGAAAATTTACAGCTAAACTACACAATACATAAGCATCTTCTGGCGATAAATTTGCAAAGCGTTCCAGAAAATCAATCATATTTTTTAAAGCCAATTCTAAGGCTTCATCTAAGGTTTGGGCAAACCCCATTGTAATGATATGAGTTGGAGTTTCGGCAATTGGTGTTGTTAGCTGTAAATCCTTGCGAAGTTTGAGGGTAATTCTACCATTCATGGAAGTTTCAATGGCAGTGACATTTACTTCGCCATCTCCCTGTGCAGAATGCCCATCACCAATAGAAAATAATGCACCTGGTACGAAAATCGGCAAAAATAAACGAGAACCAGCTAGTAATTCCCGGTTGTCGATATTACCACCGTAAGAACCTGGTGGGACAGAAGTTCGAGAAGTTTCTGGGGTAGCGACACCAAGAATTCCAAAAAACGGTTTGAGGGGAATTTTTATGCCAGCACCCGCCGGAAATTCAGCGATATTGTTGACTAAATCTAGAGGAATGAATCTCAACGCAGGTTGAGGAAACTGATGTGGTAAAGCTCCCCAACCTGTACGAATGGCATTAAAGCCAACGGGTACACTAGGTGCGATCGCATCTAATTGTACTTCTAAAACATCCCCTGGTTCGGCATCACGCACATAAATTGGCCCTGTGAGTAAATGCGGCCCCCCAGCAATCTTGCGTTCTGGTAAAAGATTTTGGCAGATATCGAGAAATTCTGGCGTGATAAATTCAGGTGGTGCTTTATCGTAAACGTAGTAACCAGTATAAGTTTCCACATCAACTGTATCACCAGAATCAATAGTGAGTGCTGGTTCTAGCAGATGGGAGAAACCACCCAGATGCACGGTTTCCTTAGTAGCTTTTAAAATGTAATGAGTCATCGCTATTCTTGCAATATGTCTAAATCACCAAGAGCCGCTTACTACAAAGCTTTAATTATTTACTTACGCTCACTTACTTGTACTAAATAATTCTAAAAACTAGCAGGAGGAAAAAATAATGTATGGAGACTACATTATACCTGATGAAGATTTTGCCGAAGCACTGATTCGAGCAATTCGCTTTCATTACTTGGAAGAAGTTCAAGCTCTTATTTCCGTTCAGCAAAATATCAATTCTAGAGACAGTAGTGAACTTTATTGGACTCCTTTAATGTATGCAGTTTTTGAAGAATCTCTAGATATAGTTAAATTGCTAGTTAAGGCTGGCGCAGATGTCAACATTAGAGGCTCAGATCCAGATGAATTTCCTTTAAATCTATCTGCTTATGCTTGCAATAATGCTTTTTTTCATAGTAATGAATTTGTTCGTAATAAGAAAATTTTTGATTACTTGGCTCCACTAACTTCGCTAGAACTACAAGAAATTGTACAGAGAACTCTAAATCGGAGTAATGAGCTTGATTGAAATAGATAGGATAGGAAAGTTATCGTAGTCGCCCAATTCTCAAAATCTGGAGCTAACTGCATCATCTGCTGATAAACATCGTTATTGAGCCACAGCACTAAAGGAAAAGAAAAATTATTGAAAAACTCCTTGTGCATATAATTAGCAGAAGTCCAAAATTGAGGTAGATTGTATAAGGATTCCAAACCTAGAATCATTAAGACTTTTACCCCATCATTGGATTCTTCAAGAATGACGTTATAAAGATCAATTTCTGATTCAATTAGATGGAAAACTTTAATATCAAATTCACAAAATTGACGTAATTTTTTCTATGAGGGGATCGCGTAGACTTGCATAATTACACCGTGCAAAAATCAGCTTAAACTGACATTGAGAAGCTTGAATATTTTGTAAAAATTCTAAATAGCTAACTTCAGCAAAGTATATTGGTAATTTTAGCTCTGTGCGTTCGTAACTGTACTCAAACTCAGCTACTACATCTATTGTTGGATTAGGTAACAAAAAGTATTGAGTAAAAGTGTAACTTTGATCGGGTTTTAAAATTCTATATTTACGCATAATTTTATCGGTAATGAACTACGCAGTAAATATTACGAATTACAATTAAGAATTAAGAATTGAGCTGATGATCTCAACAATTTGCTAAACTCCAACTTTGGGGATAGTAAATAAAAACAATTTGAGCAGGGAATTTGGAGGGGGTTGCAGAGTGGCTGATGATGAACGCATAGTCAATGCACAACAGATAAATCCAAAAGACTTTTCATGGGGATTATGGCCTGTTCTGCCACTCTACCCTTATGGCAGGCGGCAGACAATCCGCAAAGAAGTGGTTAAGGACACAATCTGGAATTTTGACCAGATTCAGGGCATTTTCTACGTTGTTGTGCCGATTCGCATGACTGTAGTTAAACTCGAAGCGGGAGGTCTTCTTATCTATGCGCCTGTTGCACCAACCCCAGAGTGCATCAGGCTTGTGAATGAGTTGGTGGCGGAACACGGTAATGTTAAGTACATTATTCTGCCGACTATTTCCGGTATAGAACACAAAGTCTTTGTTGGCCCCTTCGCCAGATATTTTCCGACTGCACAGGTATTTGTGGCTCCCCATCAATGGAGTTTCCCGCTAAATCTGCCTCTTAGCTGGCTTGGTTTACCCCCAAAACGGACTCAGGTACTCCCAGAAGATAGTAGCAAAACACCCTTTGCTGACGAGTTTGATTATGCGATGCTGGGCCCCATCGACCTTGGCCCTGGTCGATTTGCAGAAGTTGCTTTTTTCCACAAGCGATCGCATACTCTTTTAGTAACAGATTCTGTACTCTCTATCCCAGACGATCCACCTGCGATCGTTTTATTAGATCCATATCCCCTACTATTCCATGCCAAGGATTGTGCTTCTGATATTGTTGCAGACATTCAGGTAAATCGCCGTAAGGGTTGGCAGCGTATCTGTCTGTTTGCTTTGTACTTTCAACCAAGCGCACTAAATATACCCCAATGGAATCAGGTGTTGCAAGATGCCTTGAAAGCCCCAGAACGCTCAAGGAAAGCTTATTTTGGATTGTACCCCTTTCAATGGAATCCAGATTGGCTGCGATCGTTTGATGCCCTGCGAGGTAATGGGCGGTTGTTTGTTGCACCAATTTTACAGACGTTGATTCTCAACCGCGCACCACAAGAAACTATTGACTGGGCTGATAAAGTTGCTAGTTGGGACTTCGAGTGGATTATTCCCTGCCACTTTGATGCACCGATAAAAGCCCAAGCGTATCAGTTTCGTCAAGCTTTCTCTTTTTTGGAAAAGCAGCCTGCTGTTAGTGGGGGTTTATTCAGCAGTAGCAGCTATCCTTTACCAGAGGAGGATTTTAAAGCACTTAGGGAAATCGATGCAGGTTTAAATAAGTTGGGCATTGTGCCAGCAGCAAAGGAGAAGGTGTAAGAGAATTTTTTGTAACTGCTGTGCTAGAAAATCAGAAATTGCTATGACTGCAAAACTATAGTGGCTCGATTTTTGGTTTATAAATTAAACTTTGGCATTCAATTAGTTTGCAAATTCTTACCAGAGAAATAAGACTAATTCTTTCTATTGACTGTGGTCAAGTTCATAGATTAGTTGGTTAAATTGAGAATAGCAACTATGTAAAGATGAAAAAGATGAATAAGACATTACTAACGATTTTGATGCTTGCACTGTTACTCTTATTCATCATTTCTCCCTTTGCTGCCCTTGCTAGTTTGATGCTGGTAGTGTTAGTTTCGGCATTTTTCTCTTTACTTGGAAACTTATTTCAAGCAATAATTGCTGGTGACACTAACCCAAAAGGGTCATAAGGGACTTCCAAATAAAAAAATATCCCATCGCTTTAAGGGCAGGAAGCAGGGAGCAGGGGGAGGGAAAATCGTAGTGAAGTGCAGAGATTGGATAATTTATTTTTTGGAGTTCCCTAAAAGCAAAATCAAAATAAAGGGAGGATTTTAAAACTATTTCAAAAATCAATTTTCATCTTAAAAGAGATGCTACCAACTCGGTTGATTATTTCGCTACCAAGAACGACTTCAAAGCCAAACCTTTTATATAAACTCAAGGCTGGATTTGTCGATCTGATACTAAGTGATATTGATGAATAAGATGTTTGGGCTGCTGCTAACAAATGTGTGAGTAACTGCGTTCCTATACCTTTATTTCTATGTTGGGGAAGAATGGCAATAGCTAGTTCAGGAGTTTGATCGTCAACATAGCCATATCCTTTATTTTCACCTGTCAATAGACGCAGCCATGCAGATCCTACTGGCTGATTACTAGTTTCTAGAATAGCGATAAAGCCGCTATCATCTTTACTTCCCCAATTTTTAACATATTTTGCCAAATCAGGATTATTTATGGCATCCTGCACTGTCAGATTACCTTCTTTTTCTAGATGCGCTGCTTCATAAAGCATAAGCCAGAGAAAAGGCTCATCTTCCTGTGTCAATGGACGAATAGAATAATCCATAACTCATGCCCTAAAGTCCGCTTTTGTAAAATTTAGGATAATTTACTTAGCGGTGTTGGTAAACCGTCAATGCTGACAAGATTTTTCTTCTGTTGATATTCTCGAACTCCCTCTTCACCTTTTTTACTAGCCCAGTTTACTAAAGTCTGGCGCTGACCCCGATATTCATAAAGTGGTACGCCAAAACCACAAGAAGTCTGTACTTTTTCAATATCAGCAACGATAATTTGGCGAGTTCCAGGCATTGGTAAAAACAGAGAGTACAGAGAGTCCCAGTCTGGAGAATTCGGTAAAATCGTCTTTCCTTGACCGTAAAGACGCAGAATAGATGCGGGTTCTTCAAAGGCGCAAAACATGAAGGTTATTCGCCCATTTTCTTGCAAATGGGCTGAGGTTTCATTACCACTGCCTGTAAGGTCTACGTAACCTACTTGCTTGGGAGAGAGAACGCGAAAGCATCCTAAACCTTTAGGAGATAGATTAACATGACCCGTAGGACTCAAGGGTGCAGAGCCAACAAAGAAAAGGTGTTGGGCTGCAATAAAGTCTTGCAGTTCGTCTGTAATACAGTCAAAAAGTTTAGACATAGACTGTCTGATTTATATTCACATACAAATTTCTCATCTTCTCAGCCTATGCCTTAGCTAAATATCTAGCAAGGCCCAATTGCCGATGTCTGAGCAAATGGGAGTTTGGAGTTAGGAAAAGTATTAAGTAAGTGGGCGTAAATAATTATCTTTGGGATAAGGAAATAAGCAATAGGCATAAGGGTTTTAGCCTAGTTCCTTTTTATTTACATAAGTTTGATTTTATTGTGCCAACTTACTTACTGCCTCATATACCGACTAGCCATTTGGATGGCATCAGCGATATCTACATCACCATCGCCGTCAGCATCCAAGAAGGAATTCAGTACAGGATTCCCGCCAGCTTGGGGATTTTGAGCATTTGCACCTGATTGCAAAAAATTCAGGACTAAAGGTACTGCTAAAGGTAGCAATTGTTGAACTATACCAGCATCCAATCCAGTGCGCTGGGCAGCAACCTGAGCTACCTGTTGTTGTATCTGAGGAGAAAACAGCGAATTGACGGCTTGGGGGTTAGGTGAAGTCCCAGCATATTGATTCACTAAACTTTGCGCGGCTTCATTACCATCTGTGGCTTGCTTGTCTTGTAAAGCAGAACGCACTTGACCACCCACAATTGACAAAACTGATTGAATGGTAGAAGGGTCTGCACCAGTACTTTGGCTTAATTGTTGTACAGTGTTAATAATTCCTCCCAGTTGCCCTAAGCTTCCCTGTTGATTGGGATTAGCAACTGCACCAAGAATTTGATCGAAAAGTCCCATAAATTTATTTCTCCCTTTGTTCTCAAAAAGCTTGCCAAAACTGGCTTGAAGTGTTTGTGTAGGCAAACTTTCGTCAGTCCACTAAAAGATTTAAACACGCAACCTTATACTTGCTGTTAATTATTATGAAAAAATTAACTTTGAAAAGCTACTAACTCAAGGATGAGAAATGGGCAGAGCGATACCTGCGATGGGCAGAGCCAACGCAAACTCTGTACCTTTATCTAACTCAGATTGGCAGGTAATCTTACCTTGATGTTTTTCTACCACAATTTGATATGCGATCGCTAGCCCTAAACCAGTACCAATGCCTCGTGGTTTGGTGGTAAAAAATGTTTCAAATATCTTTTTCTGATTTTCTGGTGAAATACCAGGGCCATTGTCGGCAATTCGCACTATCACCAAATTATTCTCCCAGCATTCTGTAATAATAGTGATTTCAGGGAGAAATTCGGGATTTTCAGCTGATTTTTGCTCTAAAGCATCAAGTGCGTTGCTGAGAAGATTCATAAATACTTGATAAAGTAAACCTGTATAACCTGGAACCTCTGGAATTTCTCCATAGCTACGAACAAGGTTAATGCCATTTTTCAGGCGATTATTCAGAATCAATAATGTACTATCTAGACAAGCGTGTATGTCGACTAACTGTGCTTCTCCATCGTCTAAACGAGAGAAATCTTTCAAACTTCGGACAATTTCTCGCGTGCGTTCAGCACCAACTTTCATTGAATTAAAGAGCTTTGGCAAATCGACTTCTAGAAACTCCAAATCAATTTCTTCTGCGAGAGTTTGCACGGCAGTGGAAGGCTGAGGAACTTCGGCTTTATATACTTGCAGTAATGCTAATAAATCGTCAGTATAGGTTTTCGCGTGTACGAGGTTGCCAGAAATGAAATTTACAGGATTATTAATTTCGTGGGCAACACCAGCCAGCATTCTTCCTAAACTAGACATTTTTTCACTTTGAATTAGTCGGACTTGGGACTCAGCCTGTTGTTCTTCTAAAAGGTGCTTCACCTGTCGAATTAGCTGGTTAAGGGAATTAGTTAAAGCCCCAACTTCATCTTGAGTAATTACGGGCGCTTGCAAGTCAAAATTGGCTTCTTGGCTAACTTTTTGGGCGATATCTGTCACCGCTTTAATCGGATAGGCAATGATTGTACTGGTGTAGAAAGCCAGGATAGCAGCGATCGCTACTGACAGCAGCATACTAGCAATAATAATTTGGGCTTGGATAAGCGCAGCTTGTTTTTGGGCTACATCTCCTTCCTGTTGGCGTTCTTGAAGTGTTTTAGCAAAGTCGGTTAACTCATGGGCAAATTGATAAAACTTCAGAGCATTCTGACCTTGACTAAATTTCAAGATTAATTGCTGTGCTTTTATAGCTCCCTCTGGCTGTGAACTTAATGGCAAAATTTGTTGAATCAGTGCCCTGAGTTGTTCAAAATATCCGCTTATTGTACTGTTATGCTTTGTCAGCAGAGTTTGTAAATCCCCTTGCGAATTGGTTTGACTAAATTCCTGTGCTTGAGAAAGCAACGTTTCAGCCTCTGCCATATCGCTTTTGAAATCAGAAATTCGTCTTTGCAACGCTTGCAAATGCTGTATAGAAGGCACTATTTCTTGCTGGTTGATCTGTATTTCTAACAGTTCACCTTGCAAACTACTTAACAAGTTTGCTTCTTCATCTACTAAGATCATCTCTTGTCTAGCTTGTTGAAAGTAGCGATCGCCTATTACCAACCCTGCTGTCGTTCCTAAAACTGCAACTCCCAAAGCCAAACCGTATCCATAAAAAATTTTTTGCCGAATACTAAGGCGATGGAATCTTTGTTGAACCCAGTTAAAGTATTTTAATTTAGGTATCGCAGTCATGGTATTACTCGCTATTGAATTTTTTTACTAAGTGGTTTTTCATCAAAAACAAGAAATCCAGCCGCAAGTGGGAACACATTTGATACAAAATGCGCTCTCAGTTTATCAAAAGGGGCTTTTTTCTACCCTGGTCAAAAATACTGAAACTATGAAGATTAGAAGTATCTGCCTACTGAATGTTGATAAAACAGAGGAGGGGAAGCAGAGGGGAGAAAAAGGCTGAACCCAAGCGTATTGACATATAGAATGATTTATTGTGGGGTACAGCATTGCGCTTAAGTTTCACCGTCAAAGGTTCAAATTTTGCAAAAGCTGCTTCTTACTACTCTGGTAAGAAAGACTGAAACTATTAAGATCAGAAGCATCTACCTACTGAAATACCCACTAATCTTTCCTAGCCATGCCTCTGTCGCGCATAGTAACGCTAATTGTTGGTCTGATAGTCATTTTGGGGCTAGCCCTATGGCTAATTGATTCCCTATCACGCCTCTATTGGCAATTGTCCTATTCGCCGTTGCTTGGCAATTTGCTGCTGTTGCTGCTGATTGTCCTTATAGGAGCCTTGGTTGCGGCTTTTGTCTATTATGTATTGGTAATCCAATCTGGAGAAAAGCGATCGCGCCGCAACCCCAAGCGAGTAACTGCGGCGCAAATTCCTGCTGCTAAATCTGACGCTGCTTCTACAACTCTCCAAGCTGTGCGCCAACAGGTAGCGCAAATTCAAGATGAAGTCACACGTCAGGCTTTATTAAGTCGATCGCGCGAGATTGAAGCGAACTTAGCACGGGGTGAAATTCAAGTAGTGGTATTTGGTACGGGGAGTGCTGGCAAAACTTCCCTAGTGAATGCAATTATGGGACGCATGGTGGGTCAAGTGGATGCACCGATGGGTACAACCCAGGTTGGAGAAACCTATTGTCTGCGGTTGAAGGGATTAGAACGCAAGATTTTAATTACAGATACGCCAGGGATTTTAGAAGCGGGGGTGGCGGGAACGGAACGGGAACAAATGGCGCGAGAACTGGCAACAGAAGCAGATTTACTGTTATTTGTGGTGGATAATGACTTACGACGCTCAGAATATGAGCCGTTGCGGGGATTAGCAGAAATTGGGAAGCGATCGCTTTTGGTGCTGAACAAAACCGATTTATATACAGATGAAGATAAAGAATCCATCCTGGCTAGGTTGCGTCAACGGGTACGGGGATTTATTGCTACTAATGATGTGGTGGCGATCGCAGCTAATCCCCAATCTGCACAACTAGAAACTGGCGAAACCTACCAGCCGGAACCCGATATTGTCCCTTTACTGCGACGCACGGCTGCTGTTTTACGCGCCGAAGGTGAAGATTTGGTGGCGGATAACATTCTTTTGCAATCTCTGCGATTGGGAGACGAGGCGCGAAAACTCATCGATGGCCAGCGTCGTCGTCAAGCTGACAAAATCGTAGAACGGTTTCAGTGGATTGGTGCTGGTGTGGTGTCAGTCACGCCAATACCAGTTGTGGATTTATTGGCGACAGCCGCAGTCAACGCTCAAATGGTTGTGGAAATTGGCAGAGTCTACGGCTGTGAATTGAATATGGAACGGGGACGAGAGTTAGCCCTTTCTTTAGCGAAAACTATTGCTAGTCTGGGCATTGTCAAGGGAGCAATTCAATTATTATCTACAGCCTTGCAACTTAATGTTGCTACCTTTCTTATTGGTAGGGCGATTCAAGGTGTGACAGCAGCTTATTTAACGCGAATTGCTGGTAAAAGTTTTATTGAATATTTTCGTCACGATCAAGATTGGGGTGATGGGGGAATGACGGAAGTTGTGCAGAAACAGTTTCAAATTAATCGCCGAGATGAATTTATTAAAGCTTTTATTCAAGAAGCGATCGCGCGGGTAGTGAAGCCGTTACAAGATAAATCTGAAGCGATCGAGGAAGAAGAAAGCAAAGAATAATCTAATACGCTTAGGTTAGCGCCAAAAACCTTAAACTTTGTAGGTTGGTTTGAGGAACGAAACCCAATATTTCTGTGGCTTTGTTGGGTTAAGTAAAGCATAACCCAAGCGTATTGAAGAATAATCTTAATAACTATTAACTTTATTAGTTAATGTCAAAAATGCTCTTGCTAAAAAGCAAGAGCATTAAAATTTTTCTAGGAAAAAATAGTTTGTTCGATAAGTATCAAATTAAATTAACTTATACATTTTAGAATGCTTTTCCCTTGCGCTTCAACAACAAAACCGTAATACCAACAAGTACTGCCCCGTTAAGAATGCCAGGTTCTGGAACACTAGCTAAATCGGTATTTAGCACAAGCGTAGCAGATGAATCAAAACTAAATCCAAACAGATACTGCTCTCCAATTCCAATATCGCCCAAAAGCGCACCTCCAATTGAGAAAAATCGTCCACTGCTGGCGTTAATATCTGCAATAGCGTCCGAGTTGAGGACAAAACTTAGGATTTCGTCTGAATTGCCAAAAGTGCTGACATTAAAAGTACCGTAATTTTTACCACTTACCAAGTCATTATAGATAACAGCATTAGGATTGTTAACTTTTTGAGCAAGTACATCAGCGGCTGTTGAAACATCAAAAAAACCTAGGGTCTTTGTTGGATTTCCTGCACCTTGAAACCGTTTAACTTGCAAAGTTGCTGTGGAGACTCCAGCTAGATCGTTAAGATCGAATGTAAAAAAGTTAGCATAATTGGTCGCGTCGAGATTTCCAGTGATATAGTTGTCGTTCTGGTTGCTGTTACCAGCGGTCTTACTCCACCAGCCTTGATTTGAACTACTCAAACTAACAGTTGCTGCTTGCGCTACGTTCAGCATTCCTAATCCAAATCCAACAATAGCAGCCGTCATTGCTAATTTGTAACAATTTTTCATGCGATATCTTTCTAAAGTTGAACCTGTTTAGATGAAATTCACAAAAAATTTCCCTATACAATCGCTGCTTTTAAAAAGACGCAGTTGCTCAACAATCAGAGTAACTAAACGTAGTTAAAAATTCAGTATTGAACTAGGGTTTTATTAGCACTGTAAATTATGTATTAAATCAAACAATGCTGTTGCTAGCATAATAGTATAAAAACTATTATTGCCCACAAAAGTATATAAAGTTTACACAAAATTCATATATTTTTTATGAATTCTTCATGTTTTTGCTTTTAAATTACATCTAGTCCTTTATAAAGACATGAGAAATAGCTTGTAGGTTTGAATTTTTTCATTAACCATTTAAAAATATATTAAGATTTTAATATTTAATAAGTTTAATAGAGTTTGATAAATTAAAACCCAATTTTTTTAAGTAAAATTACTGTAATAAATCAAGTTATATCCAAGTAGTTAAGTTCGGTAAATCTATTTTTCAAGCATTCCGGAAACAGGAGGGAATGTCAGAAAAACTAAATAATAAGGGCTTACTGAGTAACCAGGTCATGACCAACCACATAATCGGTAAATTATTACAAGAGCGTTATCAAATTGTCCAAAGCCTGGGTGCAGGGGTATTTGGACAAACATATATAGCTGTAGACGTAGATTTTCCACAGAATCCTAAATGTGTTATTAAGCAGATAAAAGTTAGCAGTTCCGAACCTGGCTACTTGGAGATGCTGAGGTTAATGTTTCTAACTGAAACTGAAACCCTCAAGCTTCTAGGAAGCCATCAACAAATTCCTGAATTTATCGCCTGTTTTGAAGAAAACAGCCAGTTTTATTTAGTACAAGAGCTAATTGAAGGACATGCACTGACTGCGGAATTGCCCATTGCTCAACAGTGGGGGTGTCTGTGGAGTGAAAGGGAAGTTGTAAAATTCCTGATAGATGTCTTAGGTATTCTAGAATTTGTTCACTCTCAAGGCGTGATCCATTGTGACATCAAACCAGAAAACTTGATTAGACGTAATAGCGATGGCAAGTTAGTTTTGATTGACTTTGGCTCAATCCAGTCTATCGATTTTGGTATAGGTGCGGAATTGCCGATTTATAGGATTCCCGTCACCTCATTGGGATACATACCGCCAGAGCAATTTATTGGACAAACACAGCCCAACAGCGATATTTATGCTTTGGGGATGATTGCTATCCAGGCTTTAACTGGGTTAGAACCACTACAATTAAAAGTTGATCCTCATACTAATGAAATTTTTTGGCGTTCTCCAAACACGCCAGTTAACGATTATCTAGCTGCTGTTCTCAGCCAAATGATCCGTTACGATTCTCAAAATCGCTTCCAGTCAGCGACTGAGGTACTGCGGGTACTCAAACAAATAACATGGGATCAGTCACCAAAAATATTAGAGGAAGATTCTGAATTTTTTCTAGAAGAAGTTGCGATTGAGGATAATGATTTTCAAAATCCTACATCTGACACATCATCCCCGTTATTGACAGGAATGAAAGTCGGGCTAGCAGCTAATTATTTATTGATGGGATTTGGTGTATATTCTTTAGTTAATACCGCACCAGCATACTCAGAAACAGATACTTTATATCAAGCAAAAAAAGAATATCAAGCTGGGGATTTGCAAGAAGCGATCGCACTTGCTAAATCAATTCCCTCCCACAGCAATGTTTATCCAGAAGCACAAGCCACAATTGAAGAATGGCAAGAGCAATGGCAAGTTGCTGCACAACAATACCAAATAGCTCAAATAGCTTTTCATGAGAGCCGATGGTCAGATGTTCTTGATGCTGTTTCTCAAATTCCAAATATTTCATATTGGCAATCTAAAACAGATAAACTAGTTCAGCAAGCATACGTTAACATTGAAGCACAGACACAAGATTTATTAGCAAAAGCTTACGAAAGTGCCGAGATCAGAGATTTTTCTACTGCATTACAATATCTGCGGGAAATTCCTAAAGAAAGTCGTGCAGGGGCTTTAGTTCAAGAAAAGCTGGCTGAGTATAATCGAAAGCGCCAAATCAGAGCAGCTTACTTTTTACAGAATGCTTACAAAAAAGCATCTGTAGGTGATTTTGATCGGGCTGTGAAATTTCTCCGAAATATTCCCCAAGATGCTCTAGTTTATGCTCAAGCTCAAGTTAAATTGGATGAGTATACTCAAAAGCAACACGTGCAGGCTGGCAATCAAAAGATAGCTTCTGCAAAAAGAACAAATTCATTTGTCTCTAAAAATTCAGACACTAAAATTGAATATCTTCAGCAAGTAAATTATTTGCAAGAAGTGAATATTCGATAGTTACCATGATTTTTGATAAATGTACTTGTTACATAGAGCAATTTTAAGTAGAGATGCGAAAATGTACTGGGCTGGCTTCGAATGCCCCGCCACGCTAACGCGTCTCTACAGGTCTAAAATCATTAACAAAAATCTTTAACTAAACATATTGGTACACAAAGAAGCGATGATTGCTTTTATTTAGTTTAGGATTTTTATTTATCGAATGGGTAGTTCAATGATAAATTCTACACCTTCACCTGGCTTGGAATCGTATGTGAGCTTGCCATGATGGTTATTAACCACAATTTGGTAAGCAATAGATAGACCAAGCCCTGTTCCTTTACCCACAGGTTTTGTTGTGTAAAAAGCATCGAATATTTTTGTCTTATCTGCGTTTTTTATACCTGAGCCATTGTCAGCAACTCTTAAAATAACTTGCTCTCCAATTGCCTCAGTTTTGATTTTAATTACCCCAGGATTCTTAGAAATTGTATCAATATCTTTATTTTTATTTACTTCTTCAATTGCATCGATTGCATTACAAACTAAATTCATAAAAACCTGATTTATCTCGCTAGGAAAACACTCAACAAGTGGCAAATTTCCATAATCTTTAACTAATTTTATAGCTGGGTAATGAGCATTTCGCTTAAACCGATGTCCGAGAATGAGTAATGTACTTTCTAACCCTTCATGCAAGTTAGCTAGTTTTTTACCAGCTTCTCTGTGACGCGAGAAATTGTTCAAATATGACACAATTTCTGTAACGCGGTCTGTACCAACTTGCATGGATTTAATAATTTTAGATAAATCATCTAACAAAAATTCAAGATCGCTTTTTTTAATTGCGGTTTGAAGTTCATCTGGTGGATCGGGCAGATATTTTTGATAGAGATGCAATAAACTAACTACTTCTTTTACATACTTTTCAACAAAATTTAAGTTGCCAGATATAAAGTTGATGGGATTATTAACTTCATGAGCAATTCCTGCTGTTAGTTGACCTAAAGCTGCTACTTTTTCTGCTTGAATCAGTTGAGTTTGAGTTTGTTGTAATTCGGTGTTTTTAGCAATTAAGCTTTTTGTCAAATTTCGCAGTTTAAGGTGATTTTCAATCCGCACTAATACTTCTTCATACTGAAAAGGTTTTGTAATGTAGTCTACGGCTCCCAATTGCAAACCTTTGACTTTATCAGCCGTTTCTGAAAGGGCTGTCATAAAAATGACTGGAATATCTTGGACACGAGGATTGCTTTTTAGCTGTTTACAGGTTTCAAAACCATCTATACCCGGCATCATTACATCCAGCAAGATTAAATCAGGTAAGTCACCATTTTCTAATCGCTGAAGGGCTTTCTCTCCACTGCGGGCTGCCCAAACTTCGAAGCTAGACTGATCCAGAAAGCTGGATAAAACTTGTAAATTGGCAGGGTTATCGTCAACAACTAAAACAATTCCCCTAGAAAGAGCATAATTGATAGAATTATTTTGGTTTTCAATAATAGTTTTCATACCGTTTCCAACGCATATTTAGTCAAAAAATTTATAATTAAATCTTCATCAAATTGCCTTGCCATCAGCCGTAGTTCGTTAGCAAATGGTGCAAAGTTTGTATCTGTTTCTTCTAGTTGATCGGCCCACTTGAGAATGGCATTGAAGTTACCTTTAGTGGCTAAGGTGGTTAGTTCTTGCAACACCTGGGGAGAAGGAGAGGTTAATTGAGTAGTTGCTGTCGTTGCTTCTTTGGCTTTTTTTCCATCAGGCTGAGATTGCTTGTAAATCCATACCAAATTTAAGTATTTTTCTAGTTGATGCAATAATTCATCTACTTGTATGGGTTTGCTCAAGAAAGCATTACCTCCAGCTTGCAGACTGCGATTTTGGTCGGCTTCAAAGACACTAGCTGAAGAAACGATAATTAATACATCCTGAATTTCTGGAGTGTGACGCAGGTGTTTAATTAATTCAAACCCATCCATTTCTGGCATCAGCAAATCTGTGATGATTAAGTTTGGCTTGAGGGCGATCGCTTTTTCTAAACCTTCTTTACCGTTACTGGCTTCAACCACATTAAAACCTAGTGGTTGCAGTAAGTTTGTAATCACTGTGCGATTCTCCCAGCGATCGTCAACCATCAGGATGGTGTAGGGGCCACCCTCAAA
Organism: Nostoc sp. LEGE 12447; assembly: GCF_015206985.1. Taxonomy (NCBI): domain Bacteria; kingdom Bacillati; phylum Cyanobacteriota; class Cyanophyceae; order Nostocales; family Nostocaceae; genus Nostoc; species Nostoc sp. LEGE 12447. The sequence continues at coordinate 34,183 of NZ_JADEXT010000022.1, forward strand.
GCCAATGATTTGTTTCTCTGAGGCAGTCATCGCAGATTGTACCCAGTCAGTCGCTTCGGGTATCTCTAACTCAAACGAAAAGCTACTCCCCTTACCGATCTGACTCTGAACATGGATATCGCTACCCATCATTTGTACCAACTGCCGAGTAATAGCTAAACCCAGCCCTGTACCTTCAGCTTGGCGCTTTTTCTCACCAACTTGTTCAAATGGTAAGAAAATCTGGCTCAATTCTGCGGGAGTTATCCCAATTCCTGTGTCTTCTACAGTAAAGCGAAGGCGATGTTTTATGATCTGCCCATCATTGGGAGGTTGATCGATTACTTCAATATTGAAAGTAACCTGACCTTCATCTGTAAATTTGATGGCATTTCCCAGCAGATTCAATAGTACCTGACGTAATCTTTTGACATCGACATAAATCCCTGTAGGCAAGTTAATCGGAGGTTTATAGATAAACGAAATGCCCTTTTGTTTTGCCCGAATGTGACATATTTCGACAATTCCTTGAAGAAAGGAAGGGAAATGCACATCATAAGGATGCAATTCTAGTTTTTTCGCTTCAATTTTGGAGAGATCCAAAATGTCATTAATTAAAGTCAGCAGATGAGAGCCACATTGTTCAATAATATTGACGTGATATAGCTCTTGCTTAGGTAAAGCTGGGGAACGCAACAAAATTTGGGCACAACCGAGAATGCCATTTAAAGGTGTTCGCAGTTCATGACTCATGTTAGCTAAAAATTCGCTTTTAGCATGGTTGGCTGTATCAGCAGCAGCTTTCGATTTTTTCAGTTCACGTTGTTCAAATGCTTGCACTTGCCACAAGACGGTAATCATGGTGAGTGTCAGTCCACCGACAATTAAGGCAATGAAATCGAGGAATTGCAATCGAGATTCGATATTTTGGCGGGGAATCACCAAAGCTACAGACCAATTAGCAGCTTGCAACGGCAGATAAGCTACATACTGTTTAGTGCCGTCAATTTCCATTAACTCAATTCCCTGTTGTTTGTTTACCATCCTCTGAGCGATCGCATTTAAATTGCGATCGCCAATTTTCAGCAGGCTGGGTGCAGGTTTTTCTACGGTTGAGATTAACGCCGAGTTAGGGTGAACGATCGCTTGTCCTTGGGAATTGAGAGCAAAAGCATAGCTGTTCGTGCCGTAGTGTAAGGAGTTAACAACCTTTGCAATGCGATCGACTCTCACATTACCGTGGAAAGTCCCTATTGGTGAACTACTGCTAGCAGAATTTGACCAAATCGGGGTGGAAATCGCAATTAAAGGAATTCCTGTGGAACGGCTAATGAAGGGATCGGAAATATTGCTCTTTCCCGCAATTGCTTTTTGAAAGTAATCTCGATCCTGAATATTTTTATTTGAGCGACCAACTTTTGTATTGGAATATGAACCATCTGGGGTAGCTATTTGGAACAAGAAAAATTCATTTATCCGCTTGACTTCTGCCTTTAAATAGGGTTCTGCCACAGACCAGTTTAAGGAGCGTACAGTTAAAGTATTCGCCAGGGTTTGTACCTCCACTTGGCGAACATGTAACCACTCTTCAATTTCACTATCCCCTCTCTGTACCTCTAAAAAAGCGCTATGTCTCAAATCTTTGAGCATCAGATTTCTAGTGGCTTGATAGCTGAAATAGGCAGAAATACTGACTACAAGGGTAGTACCGCCAATAATAAATCGAATTAGTAAATTTCGTGAAAGATGATTTTCTTTATTAGTTGTTGATAGGCTGGAGTTTGCTTGTATCAAGGGTTAGCTCCTTAATCGCATAGTTCGGTAAGAAAAAATTCTAGGTTATCTTTAGATTGCCCAAGAAGTTACCGATGCTCACAGCTTTTGGTAAAATAAACAATAAATTTATAGTAATGCCACGAATTATAAGTTGCGATCTCAAAATATTCTTTAAAATCAACTAAAATTCCAATTATTGGCTATAAAAAGTGTTATTAACAATTTGTAATTACAAATTGTTAATGTAGTCGTAAAGCACCGCATAAATAAAACACCCATTCCAAATGAACGAAACGTTTACATTGTATTCATTCATTTTTAATTTTTAATTTTTAATTCCGCCTTGCGGTACTAGGGTGTCGTCTGCGGTGGATTTGTAGGATTAGGAACTGGAATAACTGGCACAATTATAGGCTTAGGTTTCTCGGATTGCAGCTGAATCTGAGCTTGATTGCGGCCATCTATAGCTTGTTGGTAATTAGGCTTGTATTTTATTGCTTGATCGTAAGACGCGATCGCATCCTGATAGCGTTTCAAATTTAGTAGAGTATTGCCTCTGCTATACCAGCTTTCAGAATGATCTGGTTTATAACGAACGGCCTTATTATAAGATGCGAGTGCATCTTCATATTTTTGCAGAATGTATTGTGAATTTCCCAGATTGTACCAGAGCTGATAATCTTTTGACTTAAGTGTTGCGGCTTTATTATAAGATTTTATTGCTTCTTCATAGCGTTGGTTTTGATGCAGCGACCAGCCCAAGTTATACCATGCTTGATAGTTACTAGGATTGTATTTAATTACTTGATTAAAAGATTCAATTGCTTCTGGGTAACGTCGTAGGTTCAGTAATGTGTTACCTCTAGAAAACCAGGCTTGATAATAATTTGACTTGTACTGTACAGCCTTATCATAAGCTGCAAATGCATCTTGGTAGCGTTGCAAATTGACTAATGCATTCCCTAAATTATACCAAGCTTGCTCATAGTCTGGTTTTAAATCAACAACTTTTTGGTATGCTGCGATCGCTTCTTCATATCGGTTAGAATTCTGTAAAGCTAATCCTTTCTTGTACCAAGCTTCATAATTATCTGATTTTAATTCAATCGCTTTTTCATAGGCTTTAATTGCTTGGTCATATTGCTTTAAGTTACTAAAAGCTTCACCCTTAGCATTCCAGACTTCTGAGCTTTCATTATTTAATTGTAAGGCTTTGTCAAAAGATGCGATCGCTTCTTGATATCGCTGTAGACTTGCCAAGACAAAGCCTCGTCCACTCCAAGCTTCAAAATAATCTGGCTTAAGTTGGATTGCTCTATCATACGCAGCTAATGCGTCTTTAGATTTTTTTAATTTATACAGCGTTTTGCCTTGGCCATTCCATCCTTGAGCATAATCTGGTCTAATATTAACGGCTTTTTCATATACTTCTAATGCGTCTTGATAGCGTTGCAAATCAAAAAGTGTATTTCCTTGTTTGGATAATTCTATAGCGTTATTTGAATTAATGTGATTAAAAATAAATATTGATGCAACTCCACTGATCCCAACTAAAAATATTGTTAGTAAAACTTTGCCTAAAACCAATTTTTTCGGTTGTGGTTTGGTTATATTTTTGGGTAGAGAAATAGGAGTTAACGCTATTGTTTCGGCCGGCGGTAGTGTTAACTCTTTCAGCGCTTTTAATGCTACTGTAGCCGAAGGATAGCGTTGTCGAAAGTCGTAGCACACCATTTTGTCTAAGAATTGAGCAAATTCTGGTGTTACTGTGGCTTTATCGCGCCAGATAATTTCATTAGTCTCAGCATCTTTTACTATTTCCTCTGGTAATAATCCAGTGAGAGCTTGAATAGCAATGATTCCCGTAGCATAAATATCACTGCTTAATTTTGGTGTACCATGAGCTTGTTCTCCAGGAATATATCCAGGCGTACCTATGGCAACAGTACCTTTTGTTGAACCTTCGGGAGTAATTACTTGAGTAGTAATTTGTTTAACCGCACCAAAATCAATTAAGATTAATTTGCCATCCGGGTGTCGTCTGAGGATATTTCGGGGATTAACATCACGGTGAATTACATTCTGTTGATGGACAAATTCTAGAATTGTCAAAAGTTCTTGTAAAAGCGAAATTACTTGCTCTTGGCTAAGGGTTTTACCTGGTATTAATTCTTGACTCAGGTCATGACCTTCGATCAATTCCTGTACGAGATAAAATTCGGCATCTTCCTCAAAATAAGCTAAAAGTTGGGGAATGCGATCGTGAGTTCCTAATTTATACAGAACTTGTGCTTCTGTATCAAATAAACGCCTAGCCGTCTCTAAAGTTACCGGATCGTTTGCTTGGGGTTTGAGTTTCTTGACCACACATTGAGGTGAACCGGGTAATTGAGTATCATAAGCAACAAAGGTTTCACCAAAACCCCCTCCTCCCAAGTTACTAATAATTTGGTATCTTCCAACAAGTGTGTTTCCTAGCATCTCGTTTGCCTACTTAAGTGCGATGCGATCTGATTTCAATCTTGCCACACGTTAAGGGGGATAGGGGAATAAGGGCAGGCAGGGGATGCAGGGGAGGCAGGTGGAGAATAACTAATAACTAATGACCAATACTTCTCCATGAGAGGTTATGCGTTAGTGGAGCTTTCGTCGCGATGCACTCAGTACAAGTGACCAATGAAAAATTTATATGATTCCTATTAGTGATAATATTCGTTGTTGGAATAAGCCGATTATTAATTATTGGCTAATTGGCATTAATATTGCCGTATTTTTATGGGAAATCAAACTAGAAATTAGTGATGCATTGGGCTATTTTGTAAATAGTTGGGGCGTAATTCCAGCTCAGATTAGTGGGGCAATTACAAATGCATTATTTAATAACAATTCTGCTGCTTGGATAATTGTAATTTGGCGGGTATTTTCACTATTTTTTGGAATATTTTTGCACGGTAGTTTTAGCCAGATATTGGGAAATCTACTATTTCTGTGGGTTTTTGGTAAAACTATAGAAAATATCTTGGGACACAGACGCTATCTTGGATTTTATCTGGCGGCTGGCATCTTAACAGGGATCGTACAAATTCTAGCTGCACCGAGTTTGACAGTACCATTAATTGGGGGCAATGGCGCGATCGCAGCTATTTTAGGGGCATACATTATGAAGTTTCCTAAAGCTAAAATTGACACCATTTTACCGTTAATTATTGTGTATATTCCTATCGAACTTCCCGCCTTTGTCTATATATTTTGGTGGTTTGTGCAACAGTTATTTTATGGTATCGGCAGTTTAAATATTCCCCCCATTGGCGTAAATCAATTGGGTGTTGTCTTCTGGGGGCAGGTTGTGGGATTATTCATTGGTGCGGCTTTCATACGATTGAAGAGATAATTGATTTGTCTTAATCTTTAGACATGGCTCTTAAATACCAGAGGATATCTTTTGGTTAAAACTCTTATGTGCCTTTTGATGGATTGCATTTTTTAGCTTAAAAATTCATACTGCTAAAACTAGGGTATGCCTACTCTTCAAGTCGGTGTTATTTTTAGTTGTTAGCGGTTTATTAAAATGCCAAATGTTGATAAAATCAATTCTAACCTTACTGATGAATTAGCAGTTTTACGGCAGCGTGTAGCTGAGTTAGAGCAAGCAGAAATATTTTATCAACAAAGGCAAGTAGCACTAGAAGAGCAATTAAGAAAACTGGCAACATCGGCACAAAGTTCGCATATTTCAGTTTTAGAATATGAGATTGAATGCCATCTGGAGCAGGAGAAGTCTACAGGCTTTAATGTGACAACAGATGTGCCAGTGACTTTAGAGCAACTCCAACAAGAAATTGCACAGCGACAGCAGTTAAAAGTAATTCTGAAAGATAGTGAAGAACGGCTGAGGCTAGCTCTAGATGTTTCTCAGATGGGCTTGTGGGACTGGAATATTTTAACCAATCAAGTCATCTGGTCTGAAAATTATGAACTACTTTTTGGTCTACTTCCAAGTAGTTTTGATGGTCCTTATGAAACATTTCAGAAGTGTGTTTATCCTGAAGACAAGCAATCTGTAATGCAACGGATCGGCCAGGCTTTGGCACAAAAAACTGACTACAACGATGAATTTCGGATAGTTCGCTCAGACCAAAGCGTACATTGGATTTCTGCCAAGGGAAAATTTATCTATGACGAGCAGGGAAAAGCGGTGCGAATGATCGGTGTTTGTATGGAAACAACTGTGTGCAAACAGGCAGAAGAAAGTACTCGCGAACTAACCACACAAGTCCAAGAACAGGCAAATATTTTAAATGCTATCCTCACCGCTTCAGTAGATCACATTTATATCTTTAATCGCCAAGGTTGCTATCAGTATGTTAGTCGTGATGCAGCTACTATATTAGGTTTTAAGCCCCAGGATCTTGTCGGAAAAACTTTGCAAGAACTGGATTTACCCACAGACCTTGTAGAACAGGTAGACAATCAACTAAAAGCTGTGATTAAAACTGGGCAGCCAATTAAGGATGAGTGTAAATATGTAACTGCTGATGGAGTGCATTATTATGAATACATTCTGACACCATTACGAAATTTAAACCAAAGCATTGAAGGTGTAATTACTGTTTCTCGTGATATTACCGAACACAAACGGGCAGAAAAATCATTACGCGAAAGTGAAGCTCGATTTCGGCGTTTGTTCGAGTCTAACCTAATCGGGGTTGCTTTTTGGAATGTGGATGGCTTCGTTATTGATGCCAATGATGCCTTTCTTCAACTAGCTGGCTACACTCATGAGGAGTTCACTGTTTTAGGTAAAGTTAATTGGCGAGAACTTACTCCTATTGAATACAAGTATTTAGACGATCGCGCCATTTTAGAGGTGCAAACCACTGGAGTCTCCAAAATTTACGAGAAAGAGTACATCCACCGCAACGGTAAGCGAGTACCAATTGTTTTGGGCATAGCCTTGCTGAATGACTCCCAAGAACATGGTGTTGCTTTTGTACTAGATATTACCGATCGCAAATTGGCTGAAAAAGAATGCGATCGCCTCCTCCAATGCGAAAGAACAGCACGCCAAGAAGCAGAGATCGCCAACCAAATTAAAGATGAGTTTCTGGCGGTTCTCTCCCATGAACTGCGAACCCCACTCAACCCTATCCTGGGATGGTCGAAAATGTTACGGACTCGCAAGTTTGATGAACAAACCACTAACCGCGCTTTGGAAACCATTGAACGCAACGCCAAGTTACAAACCCAGTTAATTGAAGATTTGTTGGATGTGTCTCGCATTCTCCAAGGAAAATTAAACTTAAATATCTGTCCAGTGAACTTGGTAATGGTAGTTGAAGCAGCACTAGAAACGGTACGGCTAGCAGCAGAAGCTAAATCAATTGAAATTCAGACCATATTTGATGCCAGTTTAGGACAAGTTATGGGCGATCCAAATCGGCTCCAGCAAGTTGTGTGGAATCTACTTTCTAATGCGGTAAAATTTACACCAACCGGAGGACGAGTAGGAATTCGACTCATGGAAGCTAGTAATCAGATTCAAATTCAAGTCAGCGATACAGGTAAGGGAATTAACCCAGACTTTTTGCCATTCGTGTTTGATTACTTTCGCCAAGCTGATGGCACTACTACACGCACATTTGGCGGACTAGGTTTAGGATTAGCGATCGTGCGTAAGGTTGTAGAAATGCACGGGGGAAAAGTTCAAGCCGAAAGTGCTGGAGAAGGATTGGGTGCAACCTTCACTGTTGAAGTACCGCTTTTGGTGAGAAGTGAACAAGTTCGGCGGGAAGAGAATGAGTCTTTAGATTCTCAGCCTGAATCCTCACTCCTTTCGAACACTCAAGTTTTAGTGGTGGACGATGAACCAGATATCCGCGACTTGGTGAGTTTCATTTTGCAAGACTACGGTGTACAAGTAACTGCTGTATCCTCAGCACAGGAAGCATTACAAGCGCTATCTGAATCGATACCAGATGTTTTAATTAGTGATATTGGAATGCCAAGGACAGACGGTTATATGCTGATGCGGGAAGTGCGATCGCGATCGCCGCAAGAAGGAGGACGCGTACCAGCGATCGCTCTGACAGCTTATGCAGGCGAAATGAATCAGCAGCAAGCACTAGCAGCCGGATTTCAAATGCATATTTCTAAACCAGTAGATCCAGATGTATTGGTGAAAGCGATCGTTGATTTGATTGAGTAGTCATTAGACTTCTTGCAGAAGTGGGGGAAGGGGTAAAGGGGAAAGGGGAAAGGAATGAAGTTTCCCCTTTCCCTTTACCCTTTAACCTTTCCCCGACATCTTGCAAAAGTTACTTTTGCAAGATGTCTGTCTATTGGTCATTAGTCATTGGTACATACCGAGTGTTTTGTGGGCGAAAAAAACTTTTTTGTTAAGGATTAATTCTTTGGGCGCTTAGTATCTCAAGAACTCGTTAACAATGCAAGTCGAAACAATGGCATTTTTCAGCCGAAACAATCGCATTGTTACCAATAAAATAAGCATTACTGTGCCCAAAGCGTGTATTGCTTCCATTCGAGAACTGCTACATAACACTACTAACGGTACTAGTTATCACTTTAAGAATCGCTATAAGATTAGTAAAAGGGTCTTCTACGTTTGAATAGATTTGAATAGAAATGATTGAGCAACGTGATGCTGACTCACCAACAACTGATTCTCAGCAATTGAGTGAACCGACCGATAAAGCAACTACCAAGTCGGTCGATAATTCTTGGACAAACCGCATTGGTGGTGTCTGGAACACAGCAACAACACGTTTAACCAAACTCCTACCCGTAGAACAACTGGCACAAACGGTTGTTGAATGGTTTAGCGTCAGTGAAACTCAAGTTGCAGAGATTTTAGAGAAAATCCGAGCCGAATTGCCAACCACAGAAGCACTACTGATTGGTAAACCCCAAGCCGGAAAAAGTTCAATTGTGCGGGGATTAACAGGGGTTTCGGCTGAGATTATAGGTCAGGGTTTTCGTCCGCACACGCAACACACGCAGCGCTATGCTTATCCTTCCAATGACCTGCCATTACTAGTTTTTACTGATACGGTGGGACTAGGTGATGTCAACCAAGATACCCAAACAATTATTCAGGAGTTAGTTGGCGATTTACAAAAGGAAACTGGTTCCGCCAGAATCCTCCTGTTGACGGTCAAAATCAATGATTTTGCAACTGACACACTCCGACAAATTGCTCAAAAGTTACGCCAGCAGTATCCAAATATTCCCTGTCTGCTAGTAGTTACTTGCTTGCATGAGGTTTATCCTGCTGATATTGTCGATCATCCTGCCTATCCGCCAGATTATCAAGAAATCAACCGCGCATTTGCGGCAATGCAGCAAGCCTTCGCCGGGATAACTGACCGCTCTGTACTAATTGACTTTACCCTGGAAGAAGATGGCTACGATCCGGTATTTTATGGCTTAGAAGCACTACGAGATTCTTTAGCAGAACTACTCCCACAAGCAGAAGCGCAGGCGATTTATCAGCTATTAGATCGAGAAGAAGCCGGAAAGCAACTTGGCAACCTTTACCGAGATGCAGCACGCCGTTATATTTTGCCATTTGCAATTATGTCTGCCACCCTTGCGGCTGTACCTCTGCCTTTTGCCACAATGCCTGTACTAACTGCCTTGCAAGTATCAATGGTGGGTCTGTTGGGTAAATTATATGGACAGACAATTACACCATCACAGGCAGGGGGTGTTGTCAGTGCGATCGCAGGGGGTTTCTTAGCACAGGCAATCGCACGGGAATTAATTAAATTTATACCAGGTTTTGGGAGTGCGATCGCAGCATCTTGGGCAGCCGCCTACACCTGGGCACTAGGGGAAGCAGCCTGCGTTTATTTTGGTGATTTAATGGGAGGTAAGAAACCCGATCCCCAAAGAATTCAGTTAGTAATGCAAGAAGCGTTTCAGGCGGCGCAAGAACGGTTTAAGGGAATTAAACGTTAAGACTGATTTCTCATAACATTTCTGTTTGCAGATCCACCTCAGCCTAAAATCTAAAATTCTGTTACCTGTCCTCTGTTAGACTTAACCTGTCCGCGCTTAGTTTTGTAGTCAAGGCGCTTTCTTTGAGAACTGCGAGTTGGTTTCGTGGGTTTACGTTTTATTGGTACGATAACTGCACTCTGAATGAGTTCTTGAAGTCGTTTCAAAGCTGATTCCCGATTATTTTCTTGGCTTCGGTGTTCCTGTGCTTTGATGACAACAACTCCTTCCTGGGTAATGCGTCGATCGTTCAGCTTTAAAAGCTGTTCTTTATAATAATCTGGTAATGATGAAGCGACAATATCGAAGCGTAAGTGAATCGCTGTGGAAACCTTATTTACATTCTGGCCTCCTGCTCCTTGCGAACGAATCGCACTAATTTCAATATCACTCTGTGGGATTATAACTTTGTTGGAAATTTGCAGCATCGCTCACAAGGCAAAAGAGGAACTTTTCAATTTGGGATAAAAATTTTTACTCGGTTTGTTGGGGAAAATCTGTTACTACATTTTGGTCTTCATTGTTATCCAAATTCACCTCTAAAGTCTTTCCTTCTATTGTCACTTTATCACCCGGTACTAGTCGCCGTCCTCGTCGGGTTTCTAGCATACCGTTTACTTGGACATCGCCACCTTGAATCATTAGCTTGGCTTGTCCTCCAGTTGGCACTATACCCATCAACTTTAAATATTGATTTAACTTAATTGTGTTGTCTCGGATTTTCTTCATAGTAAATAAAACTACATCATCTTAATTGTATCGTGGTGCGATCGGGGTAAAGCGTGAATCTATTGCGCCACATAATCACCTAAGTACAGCATTTCATTAATTCGTAGCAAATTAATTTGGTAATACCCTGCAATGCCAATGCGTCGTCTGACAATGCCAATACGTCCTCTGACATGCCAATGCGTCGTCTGGCAATGCAATGCGTCCTCTGACAATGCCAATGCGTCGTCTGGCAATGCCAATGCGTCCTGATGCAATTAAAGGTTCTTGTCAGCTTTTGGCGATCATATAGTGGGCTGGTTTAGGCATCTATGCTGAGGGCAGAGGGCAGAAGGAAGAAAGAATAAAATTATAGAAAGCCTTGTGGTATAAGGGTTACAGAATCTCTACATTACAAGAACAGTCTTCAGGTTGGATCTGGATCTTTGTCACAAGTTCTACGACGACAGGCAAAATCTTAAAACCCTTCTGCCTCCTGCCTCCTGCCTTCTGCCTTAAAGCGCGTAACCTTTCATCATCACCAAAAGTTGCCAAGAACCCAATTAAAACGCAAATCAACCTTTAGGCTGATTTTACTAGTTAGGTCTGGTGGAGCGTAGGCGTAGCCCGTCGTAGACATCGCTAAAACGAAAAACAGTAATGCCAGTTTATTATCTATAATGTTGATCGACAAAACTACCAGATATAGGTGAAAAAACTAGTCTGGAAGGTTCTTTTAGTGTGTTCAGGGGACTGGATCTATGATTAAGCTCGGTTTATTGGTACAGTCCCAGAATAACTCTTTGGGTATCGGCAAAGTTACGGAAATATCTGATACCAATGCAAACGTTGAGTATTTTTGCTCTATAGGGCAACGTCTTCAAAAAACTTTACCTTTAAGTTCGCTCTCTGAGGTCAGACTTGAACCACAGGCTCGATGCTATATTAAGTACCAAACTCAGGATAAATGGATAGTTGGGAGAGTTTTCATTTGGGATGAAGATACAGAAATGTATCAAATTGATTTACCAGATAAGAAAACTGCGATCGCTACTGAAGAAGACATTTACGTTCGTTGTAATCTCCCAAACACAGACCCCATCGAAACTCTAGCGATGAAGGGTCACGAAACGCCTTACTTCCACGACAAAAGATTGGCTTTCGTCAAATCCTTGATTAAGCAACGCGCTGTCAGTCGCGGGATGACAGGACTGATTTCGGCAAATATTAATCTTTATCCTCACCAAGTTGAAGTAGTGCGGCGGGTACTGGAAGACCCAATTCAACGCTACTTGCTAGCAGACGAGGTGGGACTTGGAAAAACCATCGAAGCGGGTGCGATTCTGCGTCAATTCCTCTTGGATGAACCGAAAAAGGGTGCAGTGGTATTAGTTCCGCAATATTTACTCAAACAATGGCGGACTGAGTTAGAAAACAAATTTTACATTTCCCATTTTGGCAAACGGGTAGCGGTGCTAGCGGTTGAAGATATCCATAAAATCAACCTGAAGGCGAGGATAGGCTGCTTAATTTTAGATGAAGCTCATCATATCGCAGCAATGGCGACTTCTAAGGATGCAACAGTGCGCCAGCGTTTTCAGACTTGTAAAGAACTTGCTCATAAAAGCGATCGCTTACTTTTATTATCTGCCACTCCTGTTCTCAATCATGAGCAAGATTTCTTGGCAATGTTGCACTTGCTCGACCCAGCAACCTATAAAATTGGTGATTTAGCAGGTTTTCGCGCCAAAGTTGAAAGCCGTCAGGAAATTGGTAGACTTCTGCTTTCTTTCAAAGAAGATGCTGAACCCGTTGTTCTCAAAAGCAACTTGCAGCAACTACGAAACCTCTTAGCTGAGGATGAGTATTTCCTGAAGCTGGCGGATGATTTAGAAAATTGTTTACAAACAAATTCTCCAGAACAAGACCAAATCGTCCAAGCGATTCGTACTCACGTCAGCGATATCTATCGACTACACCGCCGAATGCTTCGCAACCGTCGCGCGGCGGTAGAAGATGTGATATTTGACCGCAATTTTACACCCAAAGAAGAGTACGATTTAGACGAGCGATCGCCTGATATCCACGAACTGCTGAATCAATGGCGTAGTGTTGCTCCTGCTGAACAGCCATATCAGCGAATTTTTCTGCTGTTATTTCTAGCGGCTGGTACTTGGTTAGGCATTTTAGAGCAGGTAATTACCGCCCGTTTAACTGGTAAGCCTCATGCTAAACTCATCCAGGAGTTTAAAGAAGATGATCTTCGCCTCTTAACTACAACCCCCAAGTTTTCTGGGGAAGAAGAGATTCTGCAATCCTTCCTGAAAATTATTCGTCAACCCCAAGAAGATGGAGGACGGACGGAAAATTTGAAAACTGTACTGCTGAATCAGCTAGGTACATACTTCAAAATTCCCGCAAACGTTCGGAAGAATCAAAAAGAATTCATCACGAGAATACAGCAGAGAATCAAGAGACCAATTACTGGCGATATTCTGCCAAAATTTATTGTATTCACCAGTTTTGTCCAAAGTTGTAGCGAAATAGTCCGGTATTTGTCTGATACCTTTGGTGCAGAGACAATCGCCAAACATCAATTTGGAGAATCACCAGACAAAGTTGAGGAAGGCTTAAATAAGTTTAGGAATAACCCAAACTGCTTTATTCTAGTATGCGATCGCTCAGGAGAAGAAGGGCTTAACCTCCAATTTGCTGATTGGTTAATTCATTTTGACCTTCCTTGGTCGCCGAATCAATTAGAGCAAAGACTTGGCAGACTTGACCGCATTGGCAGCAAAATTGGAGTCCAATCTTGTGTTTTGATTGGTCCCTATTTAGAAGATAGCCCTCACAATGCTTGGTATCAAGTATTAAAAGATGGATTTGGGATTTTCCAGCAATCAATTGCGAGTTTACAGTTTTATGTAGATGATAAACTTGCAGAATTAGAAACAGCTTTGTTTCAATCAAGTGCTGCTGGATTGTTAGAGATGATTTTACCAATTCAAGAGCAAATTGAAGCCGAAATCGCAAAAATTAGCGAACAAAATGCTTTAGATGAAATTGACGCTAACGATGAGATTGCCACCGAGTATTTTCAAGACCTCGATAATTACGATGCTTGTCATCTAGAAATGAAACGAGCAATTGAAGGCTGGATTTGTGAGGCGTTGGGATTTAGAGGACTCAATAACCCCGACTCATCAGAAATGCGACGTTATCAACCGTCAACGCGGACATTGGTTCCCATAAATGAGTTAAAAAACCGTTTTGCTGATAGTTACCTAGACCAATTTGGTACTTATAATCGCAGGGTGGCAAACCAGAATCCTGGGATTAAACTCTTTCGAGTTGGGGAAGGATTTGTCGAAGCACTCTGGAACTATATAAACTGGGATGACCGAGGTGAAGCCTTTGCAATGTGGCGCACTGATTCATCTTGGGATGCAAAAGAAGGGAAGGAGTGGTTCGGTTTCCAATGCAATTATGTAGTCGAGGCAAATTTAAGAATTGCCAAACAAGTTTTACTAGATAACAAACTCGATAGTTCTCAATTCAAAAACTTGCAACGACGTGTTGATGCTCTATTTCCGCCAATTATAGAAACTATCTATGTTGATGGTCGCAATGAGCCAATCCGCGTTGTTGAAGATAAAGCTCTCTTAAGTATTCTGCAACGTTCATATAAAGATAAAAACAATAATCAAGGACGAGATTACAATCTGGCAAAAGAGCGCTTAGGAATTATTGACGATTTTGTTGACCCTAGTAAATGGCAAAATTTCTGCTATCAAGTACGTAACACTTCTGCGGAATTACTTTCAAATCGTCCCGATTTTATTGACTTGTGCCAAAGTTGTGCTAAAGTCGCCGAAAAGAAATTAGCCAATAGAGTAGAGCAATTACGCCTGCGTCTAAACCAACAAAGTTGGGATAATGCCCTCGCTGAAGAATTGAAAATAGAAACTGCTTTAAATGCAGCCATTCTAGAAGGGATTCGCCAGCCCCAGATTAGGCTTGATTCTGTCGGTTTTATTGTTGTATCGGGGCGATCGCTCGTGCAATTTGAATGATATTATGTGAGCTTAAATAGCCTTAGTCAGTATACTAACCCCACCCCGTAAAAGAGGTGGGGTTTTTTACGACTTCCAAATCAGAGAATTATTACTGGAATATTTTGTATCGTTTGTTACTACAGGTGTTTTAATCAGGTTTAAGAAAAGTAATAATATTTTTGACTTTCCCTGAAAAACAACTAAGTATTAACACTGACGATACAGAAAAAAAGCGATGATTGTGAAAGTTGAAGATAAAACGTTCAAATCGCCTTGCTTGGATGGGAGCGATCGCTCATGCAATTTGAGTGATATCATGTCCGCTTCAAGAGCCTTGGAACCCTATTAGATTTAGAAAAACCGAGAGGTTTATAACCCCGGCTTCTTGAAGAAGTCAAGGTTCTTTTGCTTCATAACTCCTGCACGGATTTTTATCTTTTAGTTACTGGTGACATTGTTGTAAAAACATATATAGTAGTGCCTATATGTAAGGAGACTTGACATTAGTAAATGCAACACTATGTTAATTAATGAATTAAGAGATATTAATTTTATTATTTTTCCTGACTGGTCTAATTTAGAAACAGCAATTGCAGAAGATTTAACAAATGTTCTCAAAACTCTTTTTACACATCCAGCTAGACAAAATATAACATTGCTAATTGATAGCCAAAGTTTATCGAATGAATTACAAGATAATGCTAACTCATTGCTTTTTGAGACTGCTTTTACCCTGAGCTTAGAAGGAATTGTCTGTGAAGACCTCAATGTAGGGATTACAGGTCATTTAACTACACAAGAATGGTCTGTTATTAAATCATTCATTAACTTTCGCATTCCAATTAACAACCAATATCGCTACATTACCCAGCAGCCAGAAATTGTACAAATTCCGATATGTGAGTTATCAGAAATTTGCCAGCAAACTGTTTATGAAGCTGCTCGGCTAGAATCTTGGCAAAGATGGGGTGACTATTTCGCAGACAGTGAATCGCCCGAAAACGCTATCCCATATTACAGCAACTATTTATCCAGTTGTCCACACCAGATTGACTATTATCTGAAGCTAAGTAATATTTTCTATAAAACTGGTCAGATGCAAGGGGCTATCCTAACATTACACAACGGTATTAGCTATTGCCCTCAAGCAGAAGAACTGTATTTCTGGTTGATTATTCGCCTCAAGCAAAGTCACAATTATTTAGAAGCTCGTAACTTCGCTCAACAGGTTACGGATAAGTTTCCTGAAAACTATATATTTAAAATGTTAAGCCATCTTATGCTGCCAGAAATTTATCATACTCCTGATGAGATTGATACTTACCGAGCAGGGTTTCAGCATGGGCTAGAAAAACTAATTGAAGAAATCAGGATAAAGAGCCTTGAGGAGCAGAAAAAAGCTTTAACAGGAATCATGAATCATACGAACTTTTTTCTTGCATATCAGGCAAAAAATGATGTGTTGCTACAGCAAAAATATGGGCAGCTAGTTCACCAAACTATGGCGATAAATTATCCTCAATGGATTCAGGAACGTCCGATTTCTTCTATTAGGAGCAATCAGCGAATTAAAATTGGATATCTTTCCTATTTTTTGTGTGGCTGGAGCGGAACAGTTTTATTCTTAAACTGGCTGAAATATGCAGATAATCAAAATTTTGAAATTTATTCATATCATATAGGGCATCAAATTGATGCTGCCACTCAATTATTTCAGTCCTATAGTACAAAGTTCTATCATTTACCGAATAATTTAGAACAGGTTTGTCAACAAATTATTGATGACAGCCTTGATGTGTTAATTTTTCCAGAATTAGGAATGGATGCTACAACACTATGTATTGCTGGACTTCGTTTAGCACCGATTCAATGTATGGCTTGGGGACAACCTGTAACTTCTGGATTGCCCACCATTGACTATTTCTTATCTAGCGAACTGATGGAGCCAGTGAATGGGCAAGATCACTACACCGAAACCCTTGTCCGTTTGCCTGGTGTGGGGATTTCCTATCCTGCTATCAAAGTTGACTCAATCCGCCGCAACCGATTATTTTTTGGATTACGAGAAGATGCTATCGTCTACATCTCTAGTCAAGCTGGCTATAAATATCTACCACAGCACGATTACATTTATGCAGAAATTGCCCTTCAAGTTCCCAATGCTCAGTTTATGTTCCTTCGCTCTGGGATTTCTCAAGAACGTCTGAAACAGGCATTTGGGGCTGTAGGGTTAGATAGTCTTGATTATTGTGTATTCTCGCCTGTCTTACCGCGTGATGATTACTTTGACTTGCTTTCTTTGGCAGACATTTATTTAGATACTTTCGACTGGGCGGGTGGGAATACAACATTGGATGCGATCGCTTGCCATTTACCAATTGTTACTTGTCCTGGTGAGTTTATGCGAGGACGGCACTCTTATGGTTTCTTGCAAACTATGGGTATAACAGAGACGATTGCCGATGATGCCTCGCAATATATCAAGATTGCAGTGCGATTAGCAACAGATATTGGTTGGCGATTCTCAGTCCGTGAAGCTCTAAAACTCTCAACCAACGTTCTGTTTGACAATCCCACTGCTACCCAAAACTTAGAAACATTCATCAAGCAGGCGATCGCTTGGAGAAAATGAAGTCACTTAATTATATTTTTGACTTTACCTGAAAAATAAGTAAGTATTAGCACTATTGATTCTCAAACGAAGTGATTATTGTGAAAGTCGAAGATGAAACGTTCAAATCGCCTTGCTTGGATGGGAGCGATCGCACTAGCTGCGATCGTTTTGCTTACTTTGTTAGTGGCTCCCAATAATACAAAAATTAGCACTGGCTCTACTTATAACCGCGCCTCTGATGGATATGGTGCTTGGTATGCTTTTATGCAACAGAAAGGAATTTCTATCAAGCGTTGGCAAAAACCTTTTAGTGATATTCAAGCAGAAAATAGCCCAGTTACCTTTCTACAGGTAAGCGCCTATCCAAGGGAGACAGCATTGGATAGTCAAGAGCGGGAATGGGTAGAAAAAGGTAATACTTTGGTAATTTTAGGTGCAGGGGCGCGGGTTACAGAAGCGGAGTTTAGCACTATGCAAAAATCTCCTCAAGGCGATATCAAAATTGATACACGTAGACGATATCAGAAAGCTAACTCCAAGCAAGTTGATTTAGGCGATCGCTTTGGTGCTGTTGTCTGGGAAAAAAATTATAACCAGGGAAAGGTAATTTTTTCTACTACTCCTTATTTGGCCGCCAACGCTTATCAAGACTATTTAAGTAATTTCAAGTATTTAGCTAGTTTAGTAACTGAAAATAGTAACACTGTATTTGTCGATGAATACATCCACGGCTATAAAGATGCTGATGTCAGAAAAAAAGAAAGCGAAGGTGATTTATCTAGCTTTTTTGCTAAAACTCCTTTATTTCCAATATTAGTACAGGTAGGTATTCTGCTATTGGTGCTAACTTGGGCCCAGAATCGCCGCTTTGGGAAGCCAGTAGCTTTAAATACACCAGTTACAGATAATAGCGAAGCATACATCCAAGCTTTAGCGGGAGTCTTGCAGAAAGCTGATACCACCGACTTTGTTGTCGAGATGGTGGGTAAACAAGAACAACTCCAACTACAAAAAGCCTTGGGATTAGGACAAGTACTTTTAGAACCTCAAGTCTTAATCAATTTCTGGAAAGAAAAAACAGGCACAAGTGCAGCAGAACTGGATGCAGTTTTAAAGCTACAATCCCACAAACAACCTATCAGTGAGCGAGAACTGTTAAGCTGGTTGGGCAAATGGCGAAATATTAGGAAAATTCGTAATTCGTAATTATTTTTTTGAAGCTGTGCATAATATTTCTGTACCTGAGTATTTCTGAGTAAATTATTTATAAGCAAAAAAATGAGCGAAACTCATCCTATCTTAATTCACCTTGGTCAAGGTCTTAATCAAGTAATTGTTGGTCAATCGAGCCTAATACAACAACTTTTAGTAGCACTACTAGCGGGTGGACACGTAATTTTAGAAGGAGTACCAGGAACTGGTAAAACTCTCCTGGTAAAAGTATTAGCACAGTTAATTCAAGGGGATTTTCGCCGAATTCAACTAACACCAGATGTCTTACCTTCAGATATTACTGGGACAAATATTTTTGACTTGAATAGCCGCAATTTCACTTTGAAAAAAGGGCCAATATTTACCGAAGTCCTGTTAGCAGACGAAATCAACCGTACTCCTCCCAAGACACAAGCAGCACTGCTAGAAGCGATGGAAGAGATGCAGGTAACATTGGATGGTGAAAGTTTGCCCTTACCAGATTTATTTTGGGTGATTGCAACCCAAAACCCACTGGAATTTGAGGGGACTTATCCTTTACCAGAAGCCCAATTGGATAGATTTTTATTTAAGTTAGTGGTAGATTACCCAGATCAAGCAGCGGAAAAGCAAATGTTACTCAATCGTCAGGCTGGGTTTTCAGCAAGGCGTTTGGATATTAGCCGTTTGAAACCGATAGCAACAGTAGCCGACATCTTACAAGCACGACAAGCAGTTAAAGAAGTTAAAGTATCAGAAGCGATCGTTGATTATTTGTTAGCCTTGGTGAGAATATCGCGTCAATATCCCGATTTAACTTTGGGTGCATCGCCTCGCGCCGCCGGTGCTTGGTTGCAGACATCTCAAGCATTAGCGTGGTTAGCTGGCAGAGATTTTGTCACGCCAGATGATGTGAAAGCAGTTGCATCGCCACTGCTGCGTCATCGCCTCATTTTGAAACCAGAAGCAATGCTGGATGGTTTACAAATGGATGCGGTAATTGCGTCGGTAATTAATCAAGTACCAGTTCCAAGGTGAAAAAATTCTTGCTATATTCCAGGCTATTTGGAAAGTAGACCCAAAAGGAAGCTCAAACTAACTGCCTCCACAAGTTATAAAGTATGTGTAGATGAAACAGCGAGTATATTGAGAAAAAAATCTGTATGGCAAGCTACCAAGAAACCGTAACTAGTGACGAATCCATTAATGAGCTAATCGCCGAGACAACAGGCATTAACCATCTGGAGGTGATTGAAAATGTCATCGACTCTTTGGAACAAGATGATAGTGCGATGGTTAGTCATACTCCAGAGGGTGGCTATCTCTGGAAGTTTAAGTACGGAAGTGTGCAGGTATATGTCCAACTCAACGGTACAACCGATGAAGACACCATAACGGTTTGGTCTGCGGTGCTAAATTTACCTGCTAAAGATGAACCCAGATTGCTGCGTTATCTGTTGGAGTTGAACTGCTCCAGCACTTTTGAAGCGCGTTTTGGTATTATAGAAAACAAAGTGGTCGTAATTTCAACACGCACCTTAGCGGAGTTATCTCCCGGCGAAGTGTCTCGGCTGATTACGATTGTGGCAACCATCGCTGATAACAACGATGAAGCTTTACAAACTGAATTTGGTGCAACTTAAGGAATTTTGGATTTTGGATTGGGCTTATACTGCATTAGATGTATAGCAAGCAGGTGTGGCGACTAATTCCTTTGCTAGAGGCGACTGGGAATGTGCAAATGGCCATTGACAACTGGTTACTAGAACAGCACCAGTCTGGAAAACATCCCTCCACTTTGCGCTTTTATACCTGGTCGCCATCTGCCATTTCTCTTGGCTATCATCAACGACAATACCCTGAATATTGGCAAAATTTGACTTGGCAAGGGCAGAAATTGGATTTAGTGCAACGTCCTACTGGTGGACGGGCAGTATTACACCAAGGTGATTTAACTTACGCTGTAGTCACATCTGGAATTACGGGTAGTCGCCTCCAGGTGTACGAAAAAATTTGTGAGTTTTTGATTCAAGGGTGGCGATCGCTCGGCGTAGAATTACATTACGGTACAGAAGGGCGAGGTTACATCCACAACCCTAACTGTTTTGGCACAGCAACCAGTGCAGATTTAGTTTTGCCAGATGGTGCCAAACTCATTGGTAGCGCTCAACTGCGACGTAGTGGAGCAATTTTGCAACATGGTTCCATCCGTTTGCAACCCGATGCTGAACTGTTTGCTCAAGTATTTGGTGCAGAATCTTTTACGACTGTACAACTGCCTCAAAGTCTGAGTGTGGAAAAGATTATTGCAGATTTAATCACCGCAGCTAGTGATTGTTTTAATATGCAGATAGAGTTACAACCCCTCTCGCCCTCTGAGTGGGAAGAAATTTTGGCAAAACTATGATTTTCCTACCAATAGATATCTGGTGAAAAAGAATTTATAGATGTTGCAATGGAACTTCTCTACAGTGGTTTCAGGTAACGCATAATTAATTTTTAGAAATGAGTTGGAAACAGACAGCTAAACTGACTCCACTGAAGAAGCACCGAAACGATAGCCTTTGCCGTAGACTGTGTGAATCAGTGCTGTTTCTCTACCTACCTCAATCTTACGACGCAACAAACGAATTAATGCTGCAATCACATTACTACTGGGTTGTTCTGACTCTTGCCACAAATTTTCCATAATTTGGGCATGAGTCATTAGTTGTCCAGTGTGTTCCATAAAATATTGCAGCAACTGGCTTTCTTTTTGCGATAACTCAATTATTCGTCCTTGGCGATAGGCGACTTGATTTTCACAATCTAGTTCTAAATCAGCGACAGTTAAACGTCCGGTGGTGGTTTCATAGGTTTGAGAGCCAGAACGACGCAATAAAGCACGGACTCTGGCGAGTAACTCACGCAGTTCAAAAGGTTTAACTAAATAGTCATCAGCGCCAGCATCTAAACCTTGTACGCGGTCATCGAGAGTATCTTTGGCTGTGAGAAACAGCACAGGAGTGGTTTTGCCTTGTCGTCGCAATTGCTGACAAATCTCTAACCCCGTTTTTCCTGGCAGCATCCAATCTAAAATTAGTAGGTCATAACTGCCTGCTTGTGCATATTCGCTGCCAATTGTGCCATCGAAAGCGGCATCAACAATATAACCCTCACGAGTTAACAAGCGACTCAAGGGTTCAGTTAGTTCAACTTCATCATCAACTAATAAAATTCTCATGCTGCTGTGGTAAGCATATAGAGATATTATTCAACTGCTGGATCGCCAAGGATATTAAGAAAAAGAATGCTGACTGTTGCATTACCAAAAGGGGAACTCCTTAAAAATAGCATCCGCTTGCTACAATCTGTGGGATTAGATTTTAGCGCTTTTTTAGATTCAGGAACTCGCCAACTTCAAATTCCTGATACTAAGGGACTTGCAAAAGCTTTGTTGGTGCGGGCGCAGGATGTGCCTGTCTATGTAGAATATGGTCAAGCACAACTGGGTGTTGTTGGTTACGATGTGCTGCGGGAGAAGCAGCCGCAAGTTGCCCACTTGGTAGATTTGCAGTTTGGGTATTGTCGGATGTCAGTGGCGGTAAAAGCATCGAGTTCTTACCGATCGCCTTTAGATTTACCACCGCATGGTAGAGTTGCTTCAAAATATGTAAATTGCGCTCGTGAATATTTCCACAGTCTAGATTTACCCGTGGAAATCGTACCGTTGTATGGTTCAGTGGAATTAGGCCCGATTACTGGAATGTCAGAAGCGATCGTGGATTTGGTTTCTACAGGGCGGACTATGCGCGAAAATGGTTTAATTGAAATCGCTACTCTGTATGAAAGCACGGCGCGGTTGATTGCCCATCCTCTGAGTTACCGGATGAATACAGGTAATGTCAGTGATGTAATTGCCAAGCTGCGGGAAGCTGTTTTGGTAGAGGTTTAACAGTTATTAGTTTCAGAGTAGCGATCGCTCTACGCTACAGTTATAAAATCAATTCACAGCGTAGGCTAGAGCAACGTGAATTTGACTGATTGTCTAGTAACCGCCTAATTAGCGTAAATATTGAAACCTCTCCCTGGTTTTACTACCTAAAACCGTCCCTCTCCGACTCGGAGAGGGAAAAACTTGAAAGAAAGTTCAAGCACGGAGGGGTTTGTCGATTTCTGCGTAGTGACAAATGACTAGTAGATAGTCTGCAACAATTAAATCTCATCATGCAGACTAAATTTGTTTACACTAGGATTAGTGCGATGGCGTACCCGCCTGCCGTAGAAGTACGACAAAATTGAAACAGAATTTCCTGAACAGCCAGAGGCGGGGAAATGACTAAGAATTGTTAACAAAAGTTAAGCTACTCTTGAGATAGCTACGCTGTTGACTGACAATATTACATTTAGATTTTTTAATAAAAATTAATGAAAGCTGGACAAATTGATACAGAAATGGCGCGGCTAGAAGCCCTCCGCCAGTATCAAATTCTTGACACCGAACCTGAAGAAGCTTACGACAATCTTGCTCAGTTAGCAGCATTTATTTGTGGTACTTCTATCTCTTTGGTAAATTTTATTGATGAAAACCGTCAATGGTTTAAGGCAAAAGTAGGTTTAGATGTATCAGAAATGCCCCGGAGTATTGGGTTATCTTACCTTTGCCAAGAGCGGCGTAATGTTGTGGTGGTTCCTGATACCCTAGCTGATGAAAAATTGGCAAATAATCCGGTAGTAACTGGCTATCCTTATGTACGCTTTTATGCAGGTGTACCCTTAATTACTCCCAGAGGAGATATGCTGGGAACTCTGTGTGTAATTGACCAAGTTCCCAAAGAATTAAGCCAAAAACAAGTGGAGGCGCTTGTAGCTCTGAGTCGTTTGGTAATCGACCAACTAGAACTTAGGCGTTATGTAACTGAGGTATCTCAAGTTACTGAAAAACTCATGACCCAAGAGCAAGAAGCCCGCGTCCAGTCTGAAGCTGCGAGAACCCGCATCAATAATCTTCTTGAAAGCATCACTGATGGGTTTTTTGCCCTGGATAAAAAGTCGCGATTCACCTACATTAATGGTCAAGCAGAACGGTTGTTGCGAAAAAAACAAAATGAACTTCTGGGTAAAAACATCTGGGAAGTGTTTCCAGAAATCATCGGCACAACATTTTACCGTGAGTATCACAGGGCAATCTTAGAACAGGTGAGTGTGGAATTTGAGGAGTTTTATCCACCACTAAACTGCTGGCTTCAAGTCCATGCCTATCCTGCAAAAGACGGCTTGTCTATTTATTTTCAAGACATTACTGAACGGCGGCGAACAGTAGAAGCACTACGAGAAAGTGAAGAACGTTGGCAATTAGCATTACATGGTAATAATGATGGCATTTGGGATTGGAACTTCAAGACTAATGAAGTGTTCTTCTCAACTCGGTGGAAGGAAATGCTCGGTTATAAAGACCACGAAGTTTCCATCGGTTGGGACGAATGGATAAAACGAATCCACCCCGATGAGCGAGATTGGGTACTTCAAGCCTTCCAAGACCACTTTGCCAAGAAAACACCGTTTTATGTCTGTGAATATCGAGTCCAGTGCCAAGACGGCAGCTATAA
Organism: Nostoc sp. LEGE 12447; assembly: GCF_015206985.1. Taxonomy (NCBI): domain Bacteria; kingdom Bacillati; phylum Cyanobacteriota; class Cyanophyceae; order Nostocales; family Nostocaceae; genus Nostoc; species Nostoc sp. LEGE 12447. Next base: position 58,110 of record NZ_JADEXT010000022.1, read on the forward strand.
ATGGATTCTAGATCGAGGACAAGCACTTTGGGACGCATTGGGTGATATAGTTCGCATGGTGGGTTCTTATACAGATATCACAGATCGCAAGCGGGCAGATGAGGAATTAAAGCGGCAGAATTTGCGATCGCAATTATTTGCAGAAATCACCCTGAAAATTCGAGAATCTTTACAAATAGATGAAATTCTCGAAACCACAGTGACAGAGGTACAAAAATTATTAAACGCTGACCGAGTTTTAATTTTTCGACTGGAGGCTGATGGTTCGGGAACAGTAGTACAAGAGGCGGTGCTACCTGGTTGGCCCGTAATTCTGAGAAAAAATCTTTTTGACCCCTGCTTTAAAGAAGAATACATAGAAAGATATCGCCAGGGCAGAGTCAGTGCTATGGAAGACATTGAAACCGCTCATATTCAACCATGCCATCGAGAATTTCTTCAGCAGTTTGCTGTCAGAGCTAACCTTGTAGTACCGATTCTCGTCAGAGATGGCATTTGGGGCTTGTTGCTAGCTCATCAGTGTGCTGCACCTCGAAAGTGGAATAACTTTGAGACGGAGTTGTTACAGCAACTAGCTAACCAAATTGGCATTGCTTTATCTCAAGCGCAACTATTAGAAAAAGAAACCCAGCAAAGTCAGGAACTCGCTCGTTCTAATGCCGAATTAGAACAGTTTGCTTATGTGGCTTCTCATGACTTGCAAGAGCCGTTACGGATGGTAACAAGTTATTTACAGCTACTAGAGCGAAGATACAAAAATCAACTCGATACCAATGCCGATCAGTTTATCACCTACGCAGTAGATGGGGCGCGGCGAATGCAGACCTTAATTAACGATTTGTTGAACTATTCCCGCGTCAGCACCCGTGGACAGCCATTTAAGTTAGTGGATTGTGATCTAATCTTACAACGGGCGATCGCTAATCTCCAAATTGCGATCGCAGATAGCAAGGCAATTGTCACTCACGAACCTCTACCTGAAGTGATGGCTGATACTACCCAAATAACACAAGTATTTCAAAACCTGATTGGCAACGCGATCAAATTTTGTCAGAATCAGCAGCCACAAATTCACATTGGGGTAGCCAAGCCAAATCCAAATTCAGACGAAGAAAGTTTAAATTCTATACCATTGGCAGATGAATGGTTATTCTCGATACGTGATAATGGGATTGGTTTGGAATCCCAGTATGCAGAACGTATTTTTATAATTTTTCAGCGCTTGCACGGTAGAGACAAGTATCCTGGTACTGGAATTGGTCTGGCAATTTGCAAGAAAATTATAGAACGTCACGGCGGCCGGATCTGGGTTGAATCGAAACCGGGTCAAGGCTCGACTTTCTACTTCACAATTCCAGATAGAGCAGGTAAGCAATCGTGAGCATTATAACAGCGATTATGCCTATTGAGGTTTTGTTAGTAGAGGACAATCCTGGCGATGCCCAACTTACACGCATCGCCCTAGAAGATAGTAAAATCTCGATTAACCTCAACGTCGTCGAGGATGGTGTAGAGGCAATGGCATTCTTGCGGAAACAAGAAAAATATGTTAAGGCAGTCCATCCCGATATTGTGTTGCTCGATTTAAATCTCCCCAGAAAAGATGGGCGGGAGGTACTAGCAGAAATCAAAGGAGATGAAAAGCTCAAGCGAATTCCTGTGGTAATTCTGACGACTTCCCAAGCTGAAGAGGACATCCTCAAAGCCTATAATTTATGTGCAAACTGTTATATAACTAAGCCAGTAGATTTCGATCAATTCGTTAAAATTGTACAATCAATAGAAAATTTTTGGTTTGCGATCGTAAAACTGCCACCGGAGTAGTGGAAATGGCAGGTAAAAATATAAAAGTCTTGTTAGTAGAAGATAACCCTGGTGATGTTTTTTTATTACAGGAGTTTTTAAAGGAAGTTACCACAGTTGTAGTTGATTTGATGCCTGTTGAGCAGCTTTCTGAAGCAATCAACTACTTAGCAAAGGAAATTTTTGATGTGATTCTACTAGACCTCTCGCTACCAGATAGCCAGGGGCTAGAAACCTTTGTCATCGCTCACCATCAGGCAAAAGCCACTCCCATAATTGTGCTGACGGGTATAAACGATGAAACCCTAGCAATTAGGGCAATGCAAGAAGGAGCGCAGGATTATTTGGTGAAAGGGCAAGTAACTGGCGACTTGCTGGTGCGCTCCATGCGTTATGCCATCGAACGTCAACGGGCAGACGACGCATTGCGTCACAGTGAAGAGCGATTTCGGGTGGCTCTCAAAAACTCTCCCATCTTTGTCTACAACCAAGATATGGAGTTACGCTATACCTGGGTTTACAATCCTCCATCTGGATTGACAGTTGAGGAAATATTGGGCAAACAAGACTTGGATATTATGCCAGGTGAAGATGCTCAACGTCTTACCACAATTAAACGTGGGGTGCTAACCACTGGCATAGGAACGCGAGAGGAAGTATCAATTACAATCAAAGATACAACTCGATATTACGATTTGACAGTTGAGCCATTGCGGAATGAGTCGCAAGAAATTCTCGGCGTGACATGCGCCAGTATTGATATTAGCGAACGACAAGCTGCGCTACGCGAACGCAAATTGGCAGAAGAAAAAATCCGTGAACAAGCGGCATTACTAGATGTCACCACAGATGCCATTTGCGTGCGAGATTTAAACAATCAAATTCTTTTCTGGAACAAAGGCGCAGAAACACTTTACGGCTGGAAAGCTACAGAAGCTTGGGGCAAAAATGCTACTGAGCTTTTGTTTGACGAACCTTCCCCAGAAATTGAAGCGGCTCTTTTACAAGCTACTAGTAAAGGTAAGTGGCAGGGCGAGTTAACTAAACTGACTAAAATGGGTAAGGAAATCCTTGTTGCTAGTCGCTGGAGTTTGGTGTGTAGCGAACAAGGAAAACCTAAAGCGATTCTCTCCGTTGACACAGATATTACCGATAAAAAACATCTAGAAGCCCAATTATTTCGCGCCCAACGCTTGGAAAGTATTGGCACCTTAGCTAGTGGCATTGCTCACGACCTCAACAATATCCTGACACCGATTCTGGCAGGAGCGCAACTTTTACCACTCAAATTTCCTGATGCAGATGAGCGGACTCGCCATCTACTGGAAATTTTGGAAATCAACGCTAGACGCGGGGCTGATTTAGTCAAACAGGTGCTGTCCTTTGCACGGGGTGTAGAAGGAAAGCGTATCACTTTGCAACTCAGACATCTGATTGTGGAAGTTGCCAAGATTCTTAAAGAGACATTTCCCAAATCTATACAAATCAGTACCGATGTCCTGCAAGATTTGTGGATGGTTTCTGGAGATAGCACCCAACTGCATCAAGTATTAATGAACCTCTGCGTTAATGCCCGCGATGCAATGCCAAATGGCGGTAATTTGAGTATTATGGCTGAAAATCTGTTGATTGATGAAAATTATGCCCGCATGAACCTGGAAGCCAAAGAGGGGCCTTACATAGTAATTACTGTCTCCGATACTGGAGTTGGGATTCCTAAAGAAATCTTAGATAGAATTTTCGAGCCATTCTTTACCACAAAAGATGTTGGAAAAGGCACAGGGTTAGGACTTTCCACCGTGCTGGGGATCATTAAAAGCCACGGTGGTTTTGTGAACGTCTATAGCGAACTGGGAAGTGGCACCAGCTTTAAAGTTTACTTGCCAGCAGTGGAAGGAATGGAAACATTTACTCCCGAAGAATTGCCACCACAGACGGGACATGGAGAATTGATTTTGATTGTGGATGATGAAGTTGCCATTCAAGAGATTACCAAAACATCACTGGAAACTCATAACTACAAAACCCTAATTGCCAATGATGGCATTGAAGCGATCGCGGTATACGCTCAAAACCGGGATAAAATTAGTGCCGTACTGATGGATATTATGCTACCTTCACTCGATGGTTTAACTGCCATCCGTACCCTGCAAAAAATTAACCCCAAAGTCAGAATTATTGCCAGCAGTGGACTTATGTCTGAAAATAAGCTCAGTTCAGTAGCTGCTGTTGGTGTCAATACATTTTTGGTCAAGCCCTATACTGTCAACGAATTATTGGTTTCTTTACAGAAAGTACTATCGGGAGCCAACTAAACACATAATCACACTGCTAAATACAGGGATAAAATACTACTTGCTTGTGCAGGTGAAAATTTTTCGGATTTGATATGATTGGGCATTGACTAACACACTTCTATTACGGAGTGTAGCGAGTGGGAAGAGTTTTTTTAACCCCACATCCAATGCTCAATACCCCATGCCCCCAATACTGCTCGGTTAACCATTTTTAACTCGGCATTGGGTTTGGGGAAAAGGTTAAAGAGTAAAGGTTAAAGGTTTTTTCTTTCCCCTTTTCCCCAAAACCCGACAAGTATTGCCCATGCCCCATGCCCAATTCTTTTAATATGCCTCGGTTTCTCAAGTTAATTATAAATATAGTAGTTTTGAGTGTATTGTTACTCATATCTGTGCAAGTTTGGGCGCAAGATTGGCGGCCAGTTCGCGGTGGTATCCCTTTCGGGATCAGTGGTATGGCTTTGATAAAGCAGCAAAGCAATACCCTAGATTTTCTGATTGTCCATGACAACAAAAAACCCAATCAAACCCGTTTAGCAATTATTAGTATTAAAGGAAAAAACCAACCTGAATATTTCCCATTAAAGTGGCCAAGTAACATAGAATTGCCCATCGACTTAGAAGCTTTAACATCTATTCCTGAGAAAACAAAATTCTCTTTTATCGCTTTAAGCAGTTCTGGTAAAGCTTATTTTATCAGGTTAAACCCTGCCAATAAAACTATCTTGGTTCTCAAAGAATTCAATCTACCAGAAATTATTCAAGGAAATAATTTTGAAGGATTTGGATTACAAAATATAGACGGAAAATTAGTTGCTATTTGGGCACATCGAGGCGAAGGTGAACAACCAGCAACTATATTTTGGGGAGTGTTTGACTTGGCTAAATATCAAATTACTCTCGCAGGTTCTGCCAATCTGAAAGTACCGTTTCCATCTGGCAATGTACGTCATATATCAGACATCAAGGTAGACCCTCTAGGAATTGTGTACATCACCTCAGCAAATGATGCCGGAGACGATGGCCCATTTCAGTCAGCTGTGTATGTCGCTGGTTATCTGGGATTGCGTGATCACAAAATTGTATGGCAGCAAAATTCTCAACTTGTTCCTCTTTACCGCTCTGCTTACCACAAAATTGAAGGTATGGAACTTGTTCCCGGTGCAGAAGGCGGTGTAATTACTGCTACGGATGATGAGAATTTTGGTTCTTATATATACATGGTGGGCGGGAGTAACTGAGCGATATGTCCTTTGATAACCGATGCAAACTGGTATCAGAAAACAGATTGCTGGTTTATTTGCGTTTATTTGCGATCGCCTAACAACTGCCTTAAGGAGTGTCAAGGCTTACAGTGCGATGGCGTACCCGCCCACCGTAGGCGATCGCAATTTGCTATAAGTTGACCATTATCTGATTGATAACGGTCACTTAATTAATTACCCCTATACATTAAATCGGAACAACATTACATCCCCTTCTTGCACAACATACTCTTTTCCTTCACTGCGAACCAACCCTTTTTCCTTCGCAGCATTCATCGAACCGGTTGTTACCAAATCTTTATAAGCGACAGTTTCAGCGCGAATAAATCCCCGCTCAAAATCACTGTGGATTACACCAGCAGCTTGAGGTGCAGACATTCCGGCATTAATTGTCCAAGCCCGGGTTTCTTTGGGGCCGCAGGTGAAATATGTCCGCAATCCTAGAAGCATATAAGTTGCACGAATCAAAGACTTCAAACCGCCTTCTTCCACACCTAAAGATGCGAGGAAATCAGCCTTATCTTCCTCTGGTAATTCTACTAATTCCGCTTCAACTTGGGCAGAAACTATCACAACTTGGGCATTTTCTGTCGATGCAATTTGCCGCACTGTTTCCACAAAATGATTACCAGTTGCCAACTCATCTTCAGATACATTGGCAGCATAGATAATCGGTTTATAAGTGAGCAGTTCTAATCCTTTAATAATTACTGCTTCTTCTTCATTCAAACTTACCTGGCGCACCGATTTACCTTCATTTAAAGCCGCAGCCAATTTTTCTAAAACTGTGATTTCAAACTGTGCATCTTTGCTGGTACGAGCTTGTTTGCGAGTGCGGTCAATTCGCCGCTCAATTTGTGATAAATCTGATAGACCCAATTCTATATTAATGATTTCAATATCTCGTGCTGGATCAACAGAACCAGCAACGTGGATAATATCGTCATTTTCAAAACAACGTACCACATGGACGATCGCATCAACTTCCCGGATGTGGGACAGGAATTGATTCCCTAGTCCCTCACCCTGACTTGCACCTTTAACTAAACCGGCAATATCTACAAATTCCACCCGCGCCGGGATAGTTTGTGCCGAACTGGCAATCTTAGCAAGAACATTTAACCGTTCATCCGGTACTGCGACAACGCCGACATTCGGTTCAATCGTGCAAAAAGGGAAGTTAGCTGCTTCTGCTTTAGCATTAGCAACTACAGCATTAAATAAAGTAGATTTTCCGACGTTGGGAAGTCCGACAATTCCGGCTCTTAGCATTTTGGATTTTAGATTTGAGATTTTGGATTACATTACCAAGGTAATCTAAACAGGTTCCGGTATGGTTTGGGGAATTGGCCCTGGAACTGTTTGAGGAATGGGAGCAGGTACTGGTTCTGGTACAGGCCCCGGTAACGGTTGAGGAATCGCTGGCCCCGGTACAGGTTCGGGACTAGGTAGCGGGTTCGGGCCAGGAGTAGGAATTTGTGGTTCTGGTATAGAAATCGCAGTAGGATTAATCATCGTCAGTCTAAATTAAATTATTCAACCTTCCCACGCTAGATGACAACCTCATCTGTTGACATCTCCCCAAATACCTATACTCACGAACATATCCTTTAATAATTTACCGCCCTTCTCATTCTCTGCGCCCCTCTGCGCTTCCCTCCGCGACCCTTTGCGTTTAAACTCCAACCTCAATTCCCCACCATTTGCACAAAACTACTCCTCCTTAACCTTTTCCACCATCTCTGGCACTGGATCGTAACCACCTGGATGAAACGGATGACAGCGCAAAATCCGCCGAGTTGCCATCCAGCTACCACGCAACACTCCAAATCGTTCAATGGCTTCAATAGCATACATCGAACAAGTTGGTTGAAAGCGACAAGTCGGGAGAAACAACGGCGATATAAACATTCGGTAGCCCCGAATCAGCCAAATAAATAATAGTTTCATTGCAGTTACCTAAATCTTATAAATTAGTAACAGAGGTAAAATTTTTCATTTTGTTACATCTTTGTTGATTACATTTTCTGACTTCACCTCAATTCCGATTTTATGGCTGCAAATTGCGATTACTGCAATTTGGGTGTTACTCATCCTCGTGATTGCAGGGGTGGTAAACCGCTTTGCCGACAAGCCAGAAATCGTGCGGAAGATAGTTCATATTGGCACTGGTAACGTGATTTTACTTGCTTGGTGGCTAGATATCCCCGCCAGTGTAGGGATTACAGCTTCCATTCTAGCGAGTGCAATCACCTTATTATCCTACCGATTGCCTATTCTTCCTGGTATTAATAGCGTTGGGCGGCAAAGTTTCGGGACATTTTTTTACTCTGTTAGTTTCGGTATTTTAGTTGCCAGTTTCTGGTACTTACAACAACCCCAGTACGCAGCACTAGGAATTTTGATCATGACTTGGGGAGATGGACTAGCAGCCTTAATTGGACAACGCTTTGGTATACACAAGTATAAAGTCTTTGGCACACAAAAAAGTTGGGAAGGCTCCCTAACTATGATGCTGGTTAGCTATTTTATCAGTCTTTTGATTTTAGTTGGAACTCAAGGAAATAGTTGGCAAAATTGGGTAATATCACTCGCGGTTGCATTTATCGCTACAGTTTTAGAGGCTTTTTCTTTTTTAGGTATTGATAATTTGACAGTCCCTTTAGGTAGTGCAGCCCTTGCTTTCTTTTTAAGTCAGTTAGTCTATTTCTAATTGAGCAAACAAGAGATACTTGCCCGACAGGTTTCTCTAAATATCTAGTTCAAAGGATATGGGAGCAAAAGCATAGATTTAATGGGCTGAGATAGCGATCGCACCCATCTTCAGCAATAATGTAGAACAGCTACGAGCTATGGGCATCGATCCCGAAACTCTCTAGGACACTCATGTAAAAACGCGAAAATTTTGCGTCTTTACATGAGCAAAAATCTCACGAAGAATGAGTGCAATTTGTAAACTCATTTATCCTGTGCCAAACCTTCTCTAATAAATCAGGATCATTCGCATCAAACCATTCAATTTGGGGATATGCGCGAAACCAAGTGCGTTGTCGCTTGGCAAATTGTCGTGTATGCAAAACTATTAATTCTTTCGCTTCATCTAAGGAAATATCCCCAGCTAAATATAGCTTGATTTCTTGATAGCCCAAAGTATTCAACAAAGACAAATCAGCGCCATATTTTTGACAAAGATATTCCACCTCCGCAACCAAACCATCTGCTATCATTTGGTCAGTACGCTGTTTAATCCGATTCCCCAACTTTTCAACATCGCAATCCAAACCAATTTGCAAAATCGGATAATTCGGTGGATTCTCCCCTTGTTGTTCGGAAATCGGGCATCCAGTAACATAATATACCTCTAATGCTCTTAGAGTTCGTACTGAATCATTAGCATGAATTTTTTGTGCTGCAACGGGGTCAACTTGTTGTAACATGGCGTAGAGTTGAAGCTGACCTAGAGATTCAAGTTGCGATCGCAATTCCATTTGTGGTGCAACTCTAGGAATTTTCATCCCTTGAACAATGGAGCGGATATATAAACCAGTACCACCAACTAGCAAAAGTGGCGTAACATCAACAGAAGCAATTAACGCTTGTGTTTGTTCCTGGTAGTCTGCTACTGTCATCGTGTCTGTGGGATCGCAGATATCTATTAAATAGTGCGGCACTAATTTTTGTTCAGCCACAGTTGGTTTTGCCGTCCCAATATCAAACTTACGGTAAACTTGACGAGAATCGGCACTAATAATTACAGAACCCAACCGCATCGCCAAAGCCAAAGCCAAACTCGACTTACCCGTTGCCGTCGCCCCACAAATCACAATTAATTTATTCATTAGTCATTAGTCATTAATTTTCTTCCCTTTCTCCCCTGCCCTTCTTTGCCACTATTGAACGGTAGTGCAACCCTAGTATAAACTTCTCTTGAAAATGCCCTACAGACGCTAGCAGGGCTTTTGTGTTACAATTTTGGAGTGTTTTTGCTTTTATTTATTTTTAGGCGAGTTTAACCCCACGCATCAGGAGAGTTTACATGACGAGCAGTTACAGTGCCGATCAGATTCAAGTTCTGGAAGGTCTGGAAGCCGTCCGCAAACGACCAGGAATGTACATTGGTACCACCGGGCCGCGAGGACTCCACCATCTAGTTTACGAGGTGGTGGACAATTCAATCGATGAGGCTTTGGCGGGTCATTGCACTCATATAGAGGTGGATATCAACGCTGATGGTTCCGTGACTGTAACAGATGATGGTCGCGGTATTCCCGTCGATACTCACTCGCGCACCGGGAAATCGGCTTTGGAAACCGTGATGACGGTACTACACGCTGGTGGTAAGTTTGGCGGCGGTGGCTACAAAGTTTCTGGAGGATTGCACGGGGTTGGTATTTCTGTTGTTAATGCCCTATCTGAAGTTGTAGAAGTTACAGTTTGGCGAGATAAAAAGGTTCATCTCCAACGCTATGAACGCGGTATCCCAGTTACCGAACTGCAAACAAAGCCTTACAAAGAAGCGAGAACTGGAACTTCTGTCACCTTCAAGCCAGATACCCAAATCTTTACAACTAGCATTGAGTTTGATTACATCACTTTATCAGGTCGCCTACGGGAATTGGCGTATCTGAATGCAGGTGTCAAAATTACCTTTACTGACAACCGTCTAGAACTACTAAAAAGCGATACACCGAAGGTAGAATCCTACAATTACAAGGGTGGGATCAAAGAGTACATTGCTTACATGAACCGTGAGAAGCAACCCCTGCATGAAGAAATTATCTATGTACAGGGTGAACGCAACAACGTACAAGTGGAAGTTTCTTTGCAATGGTGTACTGATGCTTATACGGATAATGTGCTAGGTTTTGCTAACAATATTCGCACGGTAGATGGTGGTACGCACTTAGAAGGGTTGAAGGCAGTTCTGACTCGGACATTAAATGCGATCGCCCGCAAGCGCAATAAAATTAAAGAGAATGAACCTAATCTCAGTGGCGAACACGTCCGCGAAGGTTTGACTGCGGTAATTTCCGTGAAAGTCCCCGATCCCGAATTTGAAGGGCAAACCAAGACTAAACTCGGTAACACCGAAGTACGGGGGATTGTCGATTCTCTGGTGGGAGAAGTCCTCACCGAATATCTAGAATTTCATCCGGCGATCGCAGATTCAATTTTAGATAAAGCTATCCAAGCTTTCAAAGCCGCAGAAGCAGCGCGTCATGCGCGGGAATTAGTTCGACGCAAATCTGTACTAGAATCTTCGCCATTACCTGGTAAATTGGCAGATTGTAGTTCTCGTGACCCTAGCGAATCTGAGATATTCATCGTGGAAGGTGACTCAGCAGGTGGGAGTGCCAAACAAGGACGCGATCGCCGCACTCAAGCTATCTTGCCTCTACGTGGTAAAATTCTTAACATTGAAAAAACCGACGACGCTAAAATTTATAAAAACAACGAAGTTCAATCGTTAATTACAGCACTCGGTTTAGGTGTCAAAGGTGATGAATTCGATTCCAACCAACTGCGTTATCACCGCATAGTCATCATGACGGATGCTGACGTAGATGGAGCGCACATCCGTACTTTGTTGTTAACATTCTTCTATCGATATCAACGAGCGCTCATCGAACAAGGCTTTATTTATATTGCTTGTCCCCCACTGTTTAAAGTAGAACGGGGACGTAATCATGAGTATTGCTATAGCGATCGCGAAAAGAATCAAGCGATCGCCAAATTCCCTGCTAACGCCAACTATACCATCCAACGATTCAAAGGTTTGGGTGAAATGATGCCACAACAACTCTGGGATACCACCATGAACCCAGAAACCCGCAAAATGAAGCAAGTCGAAATTGAGGATGCAGCCGAAGCCGATCGCATCTTCACAATCTTAATGGGCGATCGTGTTGCACCCAGACGAGAATTTATCGAAACTTATGGTTCTAAACTCAACTTCACCGATTTAGATATTTAATATCAATTCCCTACCACGACTCTAATAATTTGTAACATTGGTAATGAGTGATACGTTTTCACCCATTACCTTTTTTATATCCTAGGCTTCTATAAAAATACTTCTTTTGGATGATGACAAAGCAATATTTCATAAATACTTTATCCACCTGTGCCTCTGCGGTAGCCTTCGGCAAGCCGCTTCTCTACGAGAGGCTACGCCAACGCGTCTTGTTATTCCCTAACTCTTACGTAAATTTGAAATTAGTCGAGGCTCATATAATTTGCTTATTGTCAATATCTGATGAAAATTCAATCTTCTAGTGTTAGCAAAAATACCAACTTTGTTGGAAAGCTAGTTATAACAATACTTTTTGCACTGACTAGCTGATTAATTTTGTCCACCAACTAGAAACACATTTGTTATGCTTTAAGAAAATCACTGAATATCATCTATCAAACAGCAATTAATAAGTATCTTGAGGATTTCTCATCATAAGATGACAGAAACTTACCGAAAGAAAAGTATTGAAATTTACAATTAAGTTACGCAATCCAGCTTTGTAACTAAAATCATCAGGTAATTTTCTGGGTTCTCTCGGCTTGAGAGAATGGCTACTGGAAGCACACACCATCTGGCTGAAAACTTGTTAATATCTTCATGTACTGCCGTAGCGATCGCGATTGTATCGTATGTATCTAATGAAGTTTTGCCAGAAATAGGACTATACTGGCAAATTCACAGGACAAATTGTTTTTGAATTGATTAAAATATCCTTGTATACAATAAGAAGAGTTTGTCAAGTTTCATAGGGCTGAAATCGCCACAGTGCGCTAACGTGTGAATAAGGCCGAATTAGTTAAACCTAAATTGATCTGCCATCAGGTCGATATGCTACAGCCTCAACTCCTCAGTTAAGGTAATTAGTAAGCAGAAGGTTAACTCTTTAAGGCAAGCACCGCCACCCTGGTTGTATTTACCCAATCGAGAGACTAGCTTTAATCTCAGGAATGCGTAATTTATGAAGGAAATGTAAAAATGGCTAGATTAATACTTGTCGTCTGAGTTAACATACAATGCACTCTTTCTAAGTAATTAATGTTGTGTAAAATACATGAAATCGAGCAGGAGCAAGCGTACTTACTTTGTAATGTAATAAGAACGTCACTGCAATTCCGAAAAGTGGAGAAAAAATTTCAGGGTATAACTCTTGTTTTTAATGTCTTTTTGGTAATAGTGGCTAATAATTACTCTGGGAGTTCATGATTAATACACAAAAAGAGTGCAATTTCTGTGAAACAGGCTACAATCGGAAGAGTCTTTATAAGAAAATCTGCCAGCAGTCTGAACTCATTAGTATAGAGTGGCAAATTTTTTCAGAAAGACGAGTATTTTTTTTGACCAGTTAGTTGAAAGCAATATGTGATAGCAACACATATAACATTTACTAGGGTGAGCAAATCACTTTTAAAAATGGCTTAAACTAAAGTAAAAAAACCTCCTACCGGAGGTGCAAAAGATCCGAAAATATTTCTGGCAAATCTGCCAAAAAGCTTATTTTCGGTTGACAATTGGCTCGTTTAAAAGAGCAGTAAACACATCTTGAGTAATTGATTCTGCAAGGAGCATGAGGAACGCGGCATGAACCAGGCTAACAACGTACTCGAAAGCATATATCAGCCTGACCTAGAAATAATGAATCAGCCTGAGCTCGAGTTAGAAGAACTCTTAATAGATGATGAAGAGGACTTGCTTATCATCGATGAAGGTGACGATGAATTTTTAGAGCCTCAGTCTGATGAGGACGACGCAAAGTCTGGAAAAGCCGCTAAATCGCGTCGTCGGACACAAAGCAAGAAAAAGCATTACACAGAAGATTCTATTCGGCTTTACTTGCAAGAAATTGGTAGAATTCGGCTGTTGCGGGCAGACGAAGAAATCGAATTGGCGCGGAAAATCGCCGATTTGCTGGAATTAGAGAGGGTGCGGGAAAGACTCTCAGAACAGTTGGATCGCGATCCTCGAGATAGTGAATGGGCAGAAGCAGTACAACTGCCCTTACCAGCTTTTCGTTATCGCCTGCATGTTGGTCGCAGAGCGAAAGATAAGATGGTGCAATCTAACCTCCGTCTTGTGGTTTCAATTGCTAAGAAGTACATGAATCGTGGTTTGTCGTTCCAAGACTTAATTCAGGAAGGCAGTCTCGGTTTGATTCGTGCCGCTGAAAAGTTTGACCACGAAAAAGGCTATAAGTTCTCCACTTATGCTACATGGTGGATTCGTCAAGCAATTACCCGCGCGATCGCAGATCAATCCCGCACAATTCGTCTTCCAGTTCACCTTTACGAAACCATCTCTCGGATTAAGAAAACTACCAAGTTACTGTCTCAAGAAATGGGTCGCAAACCTACCGAGGAAGAAATTGCCACTCGGATGGAAATGACGATTGAGAAATTGCGGTTTATAGCAAAATCTGCCCAGTTGCCTATTTCATTAGAAACGCCTATTGGTAAAGAAGAAGATTCTCGATTGGGCGATTTTATTGAATCCGATGGTGAGACACCAGAAGACCAAGTTTCCAAAAATCTTCTGCGCGAAGACCTGGAAAAAGTCCTCGACAGTCTCAGTCCCCGTGAACGCGATGTCCTCAGACTGCGTTACGGCTTGGATGATGGTCGGATGAAGACCCTTGAGGAAATCGGCCAGATTTTCAACGTCACCCGCGAACGGATTCGTCAAATTGAGGCGAAGGCACTTCGTAAGTTACGCCACCCAAATCGTAACAGCGTTCTCAAAGAGTATATTCGGTAGTCAATTAGTCATTAGTCATTGGTCATTAGTAAATAAACAAATGACAACTGACAAATGACAAAACAATAAAAAACCTGGTAGTGAATTAGCACTCCAGGTTTTTTTATTTATAGGTCATCTTAAATATTAAAACTTATTATAGGATGCCCCAAAAATGTAGGAAGCCTTGACCAGAAAAAACTTCAACCAAAATAGCTGCTGAAAAGCCAATCATTGCCAAGCGACCGTTCCAAATTTCTGCTTGTGGGGTAAAGCCCCAGCGCCAAGCGTTACGATCTTCAATTACAGGAGTAGTGACTTTTGTTGTGCTTGCATTTGTCATGGTTCGGACTCCAAACTTTATTTTTAAGGTTTATTGCCTTATGTAAACTAATATAACAAATATTTTTAGAAAGGCAACATTTTTTATACTTTTGTTTCTATATCTTGACATAAATAGATATAGCTATTTATACAGATTAAAACATCAGTCTTCAGTGAGATTTACAGAGATCTAAGAAATGTTATCTAGACTTTTACCTTTATAGACTAATATATCTTATTAAGATTAATTATCAAGTAATTTAGTTATATTGCTTTATTTTGCAATAATTTGGGATTCTAAAATGGAAATTTATTGATAATCTAAATCATTACTAGCCATTTTCATTTCTTTTGAAGTCGAAACAAAACCAAGCTGCCCGTACCTCAGTGAAATGAAGCCAGAGATGTTTTGCCTCAGTTTCTCTCACAAACAAAGCAGATAATTTCCTTTAATAAAGCTGTTGCAATTCCCTGTCCTCGCCACATCGGAATTGTATAAAGGTTCAGAATGTAGGCTTCTAAACCTGAGAGATTGCTGTTGTTCAGTTAAGGGCCACTGGCAAAAATTTTGGGTTTTTAAGACGCGATAAATCGCTGTCAAGACAAGTGTTTTGGTTTTATCTGAACTGTATTGTGTTATGAGGGGGTCGTTGAAAAAATACCAAGCCGCTAGTGGCAAAAATTTGACAATCCACTTCAGCTACTTAAGCTAAAAACTCACCGCCAATATATTTTCGAGTTGCTTCTGGTAGGTTTGTGGTGTCAGAGTCACCTTTAATATCGCCAGCCTCCCGCAGGAGTTCGAGACGCAATTGGATTAGCGCCTCTAAATTCTGCAAGTTAGCTTGTCGCAAGTTGAACATCAGTCTGATTTACGATCGCACTTCAGCCACGGTGATGATTTTTTCATCGCGGTTGAGTTGGATGATACTTTCACCTTTGACATCCCGGCCTAAAATCGGCACTGTTTCCACAGGTATCCGCACTACCCGTTCCTTATTCGTCACTAAAGCTACCTCGCCAGATGCGTTGGCGTAGCCCGCCGAAGGCATCGCTATGACCATACCAGCTAAATTATCAGTTTTGCTAGCAAATTTCAGCGCTTGCGTCCCTAAATCGCCGCGATTAGCCGCTCTTAACTGACTCGCAGCCATGCGTTTGGCATATCCTTCTTGAGTAACTAGCAGCAGATAGTCATCTTTACCGACAGTCACACAGCCAACCATTTGCTGATTTTTCAATAACCGAAATGCTTGTAAACCCATCGCTGTGCGACCCATGATCGGTAATTGTTCATCATTGGTTGCAAAGCGCAGCACTCGCCCACCGGAACTAGCTAAAATCAGATGCGCTCCTGGAGCGGTGAATTGGGTAAATGACAATTCATCATCGTCTTTGAGCTTTAAAATCGTGATTCCGCGCCGCGTTAAGTTTGTGAATTCTCCCAGAGACAAACGCTTAATTCGTCCCTGTTTTGTTAAGAGAATCATCTGCTGAGTTTCGAGATTGTCCGGCAGCAAAAAGCGGCTGACTACAGCTTCTTGAGCGCCTTGAGCAGTATTACTGAGCATAGTAATCAAAGGTTTCCCCCGTGGAGAACGCCCAGTAGTTGGAGGAATTTCTCCCACATTCACAGGATAGACTTTGCCGCCACCGGTTAGGATTAGCAGGTCTTTTTGGGTATCAGTCAACACGGTTTGGATAATGAAGTCATTATCGTGCAAACCATTTTCAGCTTTTGACTTTCTCCCAGATGGTTGGGTGCGGCGGACATAACCCCGTTGGGTAAATTCTAAAATTGCTTCTTCTGCCGGTTCAGAAGATTTAAGTTCCTCTTCCTCCTCTGCTCCTCTGCCTCTCTGCTCTTCTGCCCTAGACTTTTGCTCCTCTCCAATTTTTGTTCGCCGGGGATCGCTGTACTTGCGCTTGAGCGATCGCAAATCTTTTTTCAGCGCCTTGAGTAATTCGCGGCGATCGTTAAGTAATTGTTCCAATAAGCTAATTTGTCCGCTTATCTGCTCAAATTCCTGCTGCAAATTTTGCTGTTCTAAACTGGTGAGGCGACGCAACGGCATAGCCAAAATTGCATCTCCTTGTACCTCACTCAAATCCAGTCGGCTACAAAGATTTATTTTTGCCGTACTCCCATCGGGAGCTTGCCGCAAAATTTGAATTACCTCATCCAAATTAGACAGCGCTTTTAGCAGACCTTCTACCAAATGCACCCGACTTTGAGCTTTCCCCAACTCGTAATTGTAGCGACGGTTCAGCGTCTCTTCTCGGAAACTCAAAAATTCTTGCAACAGTTGACGCAAACTTAACTGGCGGGGTTGTCCATCCACTATTGCTAGGAGAATTGCCCCAAACGTCATTTGCAAAGCAGTTTGGTGATACAAATGCTGGAGAACTTCTTGGGGATTGGTATCGCGCTTGAGTTCAATTACTACTCGCATCCCTTCGCGATCGCTCTCATCCCGCAGATCAGAAATTCCTTGCAAACGACCTTGATTTACTAAGTCCGCTACCTTCTCAATCCAGGCTGCCTTATTCACTTGATAAGGCAATTCTGTAATGATAATTGCCGTCCGCCGCTTGCTTCCCCTACTGGCTGGAATTTCTTCTAGAGTCGCAACTCCCCGCAGCAGAATTCCACCTTTACCTGTGGTGTATGCTTCTCGAATTCCAGTCTCACCAATTATTTCTCCACCGGTGGGAAAGTCTGGCCCTGGAATTAGCTCAAATAACTTTTCATCTGGCAAATCTGGATTGTCGATTAAGGCAATTAACCCATCCACAATTTCCCCCAAGTTATGGGGTGGTACATTTGTCGCCATTCCCACGGCGATCCCAGAACAGCCATTGAGCAACAGAAACGGCAATTGAGCAGGTAGCACTGTTGGTTCTTGCTGGGAATTATCAAAGTTCCCGACAAATTCCACCGTCTCTTCGCCGATTTCTGTCAGCATTCCCTCATGGCTGATGGGTGCGAGACGCGTTTCTGTGTAGCGCATCGCTGCTGGCGGGTCATTATCGACGCTGCCAAAGTTACCGTGTCCTGCTAGCAAAGGATAGCGGCTAGAAAAATCCTGCACTAACCTGACTAAGGCATCGTAAACTGATTGATCGCCGTGGGGATGGTATTTACCCAACACATCACCCACTACACGCGCACATTTTCGATAGGGTCTATCTGGTACTAAACCGAGTTCGTGCATTGCATACAAAATGCGGCGATGCACTGGTTTTAAGCCATCACGCACGTCTGGTAGCGCTCGCCCGACAATCACGCTCATGGCATATTCGAGATAAGACCGTTGCATCTCGGTGTGCAGGGCTGTTGGAATTACCTGTCCCGTTGAGAGAAGGTTTAACTGTTTTGCCATGAGTTTTTTCCCTGAAATTTAACTACACAAAAGCCGGCGGAACTCAATATTGCAGCAACCACAGCATAACGGATGAAATGGGATTCCTAACAAAATATTGATAGTCATAGAAGAAAAAGCAGTAGTATCATCCTTGATGACAAGGAGGTACATACACTATTAAAAAGGAAACAGATAGCAGGTAGCTGTTTTAATCGAATGATAATCTGCTACACATTTAATTTGTATAGGCTTTATAGCCAGGATACCTGCCATGACTGCATTTTCTCATTTTTAATTTTGAATTGCTTAATCCCCTCACCTCTACCTCTATAACTAAAATTCTCATGAAAACTGTTTTAATTGTCGAAGACGATCTAATTAATGCTCGCGTTTTTTCCAAGATTTTGTCCAAGCGCGGCGGCTTGGGGGTGAAACATACTGAAAATGTGGAAGAAGTAATAAAAATTGCCCAATCAGGAGAAGCCGACCTGATTTTAATGGATGTTTCTCTATCCAGAAGTGTTTACCAAGGGAAATCTGTTGATGGAATCAAGATTACACAGATGTTAAAATCCGATCCAAAAACAGCGAACTTACCTGTTATTTTGGTGACGGCACATGCTATGGAAGGCGATCGCGAGAATTTTCTCAAGCAAAGCGGCGCTGATGGCTACATTTCTAAGCCAGTTGTTGACCATCAACAGTTTGTTGATCAAATCCTCGCACTTCTACCCACAGACGGCCAATCATAATTGACGACTGATTCCAGGAATATTCGCCCGCAAAGGTTTTTGGGCGACTATTTCCTGTACTTAGTTAGTATAGATGTACTACGAAAAGGTACTATTAGGCAAGTGGTAATAGGAAAGTCAATGGGGAATGGGGAATGGGGAATGGGGAATGGGGAATGGGGAATGGGGAATGGGGAATGGGGAATGGGGAATGGGGAATGGGACTAATGAAAAATTCTTCTTTCCTTTCTGCTCCCTGCCCCCTGCTCCCCCTGCTCCCCCAATACGGTTCGGTTAAAGGGGAAAGGGGAAAGGGGAAAGGTTTTGAATAAATTTTTACCCTTTACCCTTTACCCCTTACCCCTTACCCTTTACCCAGACCAGAAGGAAAGTGAAAAATGCTTATCCGAACCGTATTGCCTGCTCCCCTGTCCCCCCACTCCCCACTCCTATTGAGTAGGCTGTTTTCCAGGAGCTGATGATGAGTTTTCTGGTTGCTGTAGGGCTGCTTGAATACGGGGTAATTCTAGGAATTTTTTCGTATCAGACAATAGGCGATCGCCCCAGAGATTTTCTTTAAGAAAATTCAAATTAGCATAGCGCTGATCGATGCGGAGTGCAGCTTCTCCCATTGTTAGACCTTGTTGGCGATCGCCTTTCGTATAGAGTGCCACTGCCAAAGCTAATAAAGGTTCTGCGGCTTGCTTATCAAGGGTTACAGCAGATTGCCATCGCTTAATTGCTTCAGAGGTATTACCCTGTTCGTAGTTGATTAAACCAATATTGTTGAGCGCTGGCCAGAATTTTTTATCTTGAGAGACTGCTTTATCGTACTGTGCGATCGCATCTGGCAATTTACCCAGTAGATAGTAAGCATTACCCAAATCAAATAACCCTTCTGGATCGTTGGGTTTTAACTTCAAACCTTCTTGGTAATTAACAACCGCCGCTTGGTAATTTTTCTGCTGAAAATTAGCTGAACCCAAAGCAAACAAAATATCACCATTTTTAGGATTGATAGATTGCGCTTTTTTTAAGCTAGCGATCGCCCCGTCAAACTCTTTGGTTTGTAGTTGCAATCCACCTAAAAGCAACCATACTTTATCATTCTTCGGAGCCAGTTGACTAGCCAGCCGCGCTCGTGGCAAAGCTAATTCAACCTGTTGAAACTGAGCTAGTTGAGCCGCCTCTTGTGCCAAGCTCAATCCCTGCTTCTCTAACTTTGTCCCATCTAGTTGCAGTGTATGGGGTATTAATGCCTGCGCGTTAGCGGCTTTTGGCATACTCCACAAACTACAGACCATTAGAAAAGAAATCAAACGAACATGTTTAGGCACATTACCGCCTTTAAGCCACTAATCAAAGAATCTTTCAGCTAGCTTAAACGATCTCCGCTCTTGACGGCAGCAAAATATTACGTCATTAGTTATTGACATTCCCATCACAAAGGCAATATATTAATAAGTAATTACTCACTTATTTATGGCTCGTGTACCCAAAATCACCAATCAGCAGATATTAGAAGCGGCTCGTCAAGTTTTCCTGCAACAAGGATTTGGTGCTTCAACCTTAGAAATTGCTCAACAGGCAGGTATTTCTGAAGCTTCAATTTTTAAGCGATTCTCAACCAAAGAAGAATTATTTTTTGCGGCGATGGGAATTCCAGAAAAACCCGTGTGGGTGAGCGAGTTGGAATCTCTTAGTGGCAAAGGCAATCTCAAAGAAAACCTAATCAATATTTGCCTCCAGATTACGGAATTTTATCGTGAGGTGCTGCCTCAGATCGTGATGCTGCGATCGCGAGGCAATGCGTTTCCAGAACTTGGAGGTAAAGAACCAAGACCCATACAAGATTTCAAAGCACTGACCGCTTTTCTAGAGTATGAAATCAACCAAAATCGCCTTCGCCCTTGCGATCCCCAGACAGTGACTCATATTTTACTTGGCTCGTTGATGAACTATGTTTTCTTAGAGCAGATTTCGTCTCAAAAAAGTATAAAAACAGACGTTTTTCCCATAAAAAATTA
Organism: Nostoc sp. LEGE 12447; assembly: GCF_015206985.1. Lineage (NCBI taxonomy): Bacteria > Bacillati > Cyanobacteriota > Cyanophyceae > Nostocales > Nostocaceae > Nostoc > Nostoc sp. LEGE 12447. The sequence continues at coordinate 78,665 of NZ_JADEXT010000022.1, forward strand.
CTTAAAGTCTGAAGATCGTGGTACAGAAGTATCAGCATTTATCCAAAATTTTGTGGATATTATCTGGCAAGGAATTGCGCCAATACAGGATTAAATTTAAAAAAATTGGGCGTTGGATATTAATTATTCTCCCTCATCTCCCCATTAAAAACTGATGACTTTGGTCATACATAAGTCTCGGATTACTAATGACTTTCGTCATACATTGGTTTCAGCTTTTTGATCGATAATTATTATGTATGAATTTATACGATGAGGTAAATACCAAACATATTGATACCCAAATAAAGGCAACTATCTAAGTATTGCTGAATCTAAACCTCAACAGAATAGAAATTTAATAGCAATGAGGAGTTAATTTCATGTTGAAACCAAACCGTGTATCGATAGTCCTAGCTGCTGCTGCTCTGATAATTGTTCCCACTCTTTTGACTGCGCCTGCAAGTGCCCAGACGAAAGTCTATGTTGTTGGCGATCGCGATCAAAATTGGGATCGCGACGGTAGATCCTATCCTGGAGAAGTCCGAAACCCTAGAGATCGGGATAATAATTGGAACCGCGATGGGAGATCCTATCGTGGAGAAGTCCGAAACCCTAGAAATCGGGACAATTGGAACCGCGATAGCAGACCCTATCCTGGAGAAATCCGAAATTCTAGAGATCGGGGTAATTGGAACCGCGACAACCAATCCTATAGCAGAGTAGTCAGACTTGGTAATGGTGACATTAGATATCCTAACGGGCAAATTATTCCTGCTAGATCCATAGTTAGACTGCGTAACCAAGGTTACTTCAGACTTCCCAACGGAGATATTCTTCTTCCCAGTCAGGAAATTGTTCCTGCTGGAAGATTAGTGAGAGTGCGTGATGATTATTTCAGACTTCCTAGTGGACTAGTACTGCAAATAAACCTTTAAAACACTAAAAACTCAAAATCATTGTCAGTATAGGGCTACCAGGCTATAGTTTAGCCGTGAATACTGGCTCGGTAGCCGTTCCTTATAGACAAAATGGATATGAAAATTGATACACCAAATACCGTAGATTCATCAGTTTTAGTTCCAGAGGTAAAGAAAAAAAAGGGCAAACGAAATTGGCTCTCTTGGCTAATTGCTTTTTGCCTTTTGGGTGGAATTGGCTATGCAGTTTATTACCAAGTAGCCGTTGTTTCCCAGCAACAAGCCAGGCGTAAGGTACTGACAAGACCTGTACAAAGGCAGAGTTTAACAATCACAGTTTCAGCAAACGGAACAGTGAAACCTGAGCGGTCAATTAACCTCAGTCCGAAAAATTCTGGCATTTTAAAAACACTGCTAGCTAAGGAAGGGGATCTCGTTAAACAAGGACAAATTGTCGCTTACATGGATGATTCCAACCTGCGGGGGCAACTTACTTCTGCTCAAGGGCAATTGGCACAAGCCGAGGCGAATTTGCAAAAAGCGATCGCAGGTAATCGTCCTCAAGATATTGCTCAAGCACAAGGAGTATTAGACGAAGCCCAGGCGAATCTGCAAAAGGTACAAGCAGGCAATCGCTCTCAAGATATTGCCCAAGCACAGGCACGCTTGCAAAGCGCTCAAGCCACTCTTCGGCAAGCAGAAGATGATTTTGTTCGTAATCAACAGCTTTACAATGCAGGCGGTATATCCCTTCAGACTCTTAACCAAAACCGTGCCACTCGTGACAGCGCCCAAGCTAGTGTAAATGAAGCACAGCAAGCACTGGGATTGCAAAAAGCTGGGTCACGTCCAGAAGACATCGAGCAAGCACAAGCTGTAGTGAAGCAGAGACAGCAAGCTTTGGCACTTCTGAAAGCAGGAACGCGCCAAGAAGATATTAATGCAGCCCGCGCCCAGGTAACATCTGCTCGTGGTTCGCTACAAAACATCCAAGCCGAAATCAATGACACGATCATTCGCGCCCCTTTTGATGGGGTGGTGACAAAGAAATTTGCCGATCCCGGCGCTTTTGTGACACCCACAACTGCTAGTAGTGAAGTAGCTTCCTCTTCTTCTTCTTCGATCTTGTCTCTAGCTTCAACCAATGAAGTTGTCGCAAATTTAGCGGAAACAAATATTTCCAAAATCAGCCTTGGTCAAAAAGTCTCGATTACAGCAGATGCCTACCCAGGAAAAACCTTTGAAGGTAAAGTCAGCCAAATCGCAGCCCAAGCAATAGTAGAACAAAACGTTACCAGTTTTGAAGTGAGAATATCACTTTCAGACCCTCAAAGATTACTGCGGTCTGGGATGAATGCGGAAGTAGATTTTCAAGTCGGTCAGGTTGAAAATGTTTTAGTCGTGCCAACCGCGTCAGTTGTGCGACAACAAAATGCCACAGGTGTATATGTGGCTGGAGCAGATAACAAACCTGTCTTTACTCGCATCGAGACTGGTGTCACCGCAAATAACTTTACCGAAGTTAAGTCTGGATTGACAGGAAACGAGAGAGTATTACTCAGTTTTCCACCAGGGTCGCGCCCGCAATCAACACCACGAGGAGGAGTTTTCCCTGGTATTGGAGGAGGCGGTGGAACTGGCGGTGGCGGTGGCGGAAGAGGAGCCGGTGGCGGCGGTGGTCGTTCAGGCGGTGGTTCCCCTTAAAGTGAGTTTTAAATAAAACCTTATGTTTAAGATATTTAAGGGCTTTTACAAAGCTAAGAAGACCCGCACAGTACCGTTGCTGGAAATCTTGACAATGGCGGCAGAGACATTGTGGAGTAACAAATTACGCACAGGTCTAACGATGTTGGGCGTGATTATTGGGATTTCATCAGTCATTGCCATTACTTCTGTTGGTCAGGGAGTGCAAAAGGGCGTAGAGCAACAGATACAAGCATTGGGTACAGATGTGATCCAAATCTTAGCGGGTGCTGCAAGAAGCGGGAATGTCCGTCAAGGAGTCGGTTCTAGCAGCACCTTGACCTGGGAAGATGCAAAAGCGATCGCTACACAAGCACCATCAGCACAGATGGTTTCTGCTTATCTCCAACGGACTGCTCAAGTTGTGTATGCAGGACAGAACACTTCAACAACCATTTATGGCACAGATTTAAATTATCCAGAAGTCAGAAATACTCACCCCCAGCAAGGGAGATATTTTACTCAAGAAGAACTAGATACTGTCGCACAGGTAGCTATTCTTGGCCCTACAGTTCAAAGCACGCTCTTTGGACAGGGTGTAAATCCTATTGGCGAGAAAATTCGCATTCAGGGAGAGGCTTATCAAGTAATTGGGGTGATGGAACCTAAAGGCTCTCAGGGGCCGATGGATCGAGATGACCAGGTTTTCATTCCTCTAACTAGTATGTCGAAGAGACTAGTTGGGAACAATGCTTTAGTAGGCGTTTCTGTAAATGGAATTTTAGTCAAAGGCGCTAATCAGGAGCAGTTAGAAGCTGCTCAGTTTCAAGTTACCAATCTCTTACGTCTGCGTCACAACATTTATCCGCCACAAGCTGATGATTTTCGGCTAACTAATCAAGCTGATATTGTTAGTACTTTTACTAGTGTTGTAGGTTTATTTACAGTAATGGTGGTAGCGATCGCTGGCATTTCGTTAGTGGTTGGTGGAATTGGTATTGCCAACATTATGCTAGTTTCCGTAGTTGAGCGGACGCGAGAGATCGGGATTCGCAAAGCTGTAGGAGCCACCAATTCGGCAATCCTTAATCAATTTTTAGCTGAAGCGATCGTAATTTCCATTGTTGGCGGAGGTATTGGGATGGCCACTGGGATTTTATTAGCCTTTATAGCTTCAAGTATTTTCAAATTTCCCTTTGTCATTTCTTTCTTGTCGATTATTGCTGGATTTGTACTCTCGTTGAGTGTTGGCTTAGTCGCTGGGGTAATTCCAGCACGAAACGCATCTAAATTAGATCCAATTAATGCTTTAAGAAGCGACTAAATAATTCGTAATTCGTAATGGGCTACGCCCCGCGACGCTAACGTAATTCGTAATTACAAACTCCTGTAGAGACACGATTAATCGCGTCTCTACTCTTAACTCCTAACTCCTAACTTTTAAATCTTATGCCAACAATGATTTGGATGGAATCTATTACTAAAACCTATCACTTGGGAGAAGTTAGTGTTCCAATACTCAAGGGAATTCAACTCTCTATTGAGGAAGGGGAATATGTCTCGATTATGGGTGCGTCAGGTTCGGGCAAATCCACGCTCATGAATATTTTGGGATGTCTGGATCGTCCGACAACTGGAGACTATATTTTTGAAGGGAGAAACCTGACGACTTTTGATGATGATGAATTAGCGTATATTCGCAACCAAAGGATAGGTTTTGTTTTCCAACAATTTAACCTATTGGCGAGGGCAACAGCCCTGGAAAACGTTATGTTACCAATGGTTTACGCTAACTTACCCAAGCCAAAACGCCGTGAAAGGGCATTAGAAGCCCTGGAAAAAGTAGGATTACAGGGACGCATAGCTAATCGTCCTAGTCAACTATCTGGAGGTCAACAACAACGGGTAGCGATCGCTCGTGCTTTAGTCAACCGACCTGCATTAGTTTTGGCAGATGAGCCAACAGGAGCTTTAGATACTGAAACTTCTCATGAGGTGATGAATTTGCTGACAGAACTTAATGACCAAGGAATCACAATTGTAATTGTCACTCATGAACCAGATATCGCTGCTCAAACCAAAAGGATTATTCGAGTTCAGGATGGCTTGATTGTTGGCTAATTTGTTAATATCAACCCTTAGAGGAGGAATTTAAACTTTAAATTTCTATAGGTCAATCAGGATAAAAACTTTTGATTGTATCCTCAAAAAACCTAATTAATGACTACATCTAGATTATGAATTTTAGCTTATTATTTGTGCATTCTACCTGGGTTGGTGTTGCGTTTGCGATTCTTTTTCCAGCTTTAGCAAGTGCTGTAACTCCCCCAAAACCGCAGAATAACTCAAGCTCTGTGCAGGTTCCTGATTACCTCAACCCTAATCCCAATCCTCTGCAATTTCCTACTAAACCCCAGGAAGTAAGGATTCAGGGAACTGTGCCAATCACTTTGGCACAAGCTTTGGAACTAGCACGACGCAATAATCGAGATTTACAGGTAGCAATATTACAGCTAGAACGCAGTCGTTCAGCTCTACGCGAATCTCAAGCTGCCTTATTTCCTACTTTGGGAATCAACAGTAATTTGACTAATAGTGGTAATGGTTTTACTAATAATTCATCTCAATCCAGTACCTCTTTTAATGGTTCAGCACAACTAAATTACGACCTCTACACCTCCGGTAATCGACAAGGGGCAATCCAAGCAGCTGAAGAACAACTACGTGTGGATGAATTGAATGTTGAAAGTCAGTCTTTGACAATTAGGTTGAATGCCACGACTCAATACTACGATTTGCAACAAGCAGATGAACAAGTAAGAATTAACCGAGCTGCTGTGGAGAATGCCCAGGCTAGTTTGCGGGATACTCAAGCCAGAGAACAGGCGGGAGTGGGTACGCGGTTCGATGTGCTGCAAGCTCAGGTGAATTTAGCAAACGCCCAACAACAACTGACAAATGCTATCTCGCAGCAGCAAATTGCCCGTCGTCAGCTTGCCACTACGTTAAGTTTGTCGCAGTCAGTTGATATCAGTACCGCAGATCCTGTACAGTTAGCCGGTCTTTGGCCGCAGACGGTAGAACAAAGTATTGTCCAAGCGTTTCAAAATCGTCCAGAATTGCAACAGCAATTAGCACAACGTAACATTAGTGAGCAACAGCGACGGCAAGCACTTTCACAGTTAGGGCCGCAAATTAGTTTGGTAGGCAACTACAACCTGCTAGATCGCTATGATGATGGTGTCAGCATTACTGATGGCTATTCAGTAGGGCTCCAAGGAAATCTCACTTTGTTTGATGGAGGAGCAGCAAGAGCAAGGGCAGCTCAGTCGAGAACAAATATTGCGATCGCAGAGAGTCAATTTGCCACCCAGCGTGACCAAATTCGCTTTGATGTAGAACAATTCTATTCTCAATTGCAATCTAATTTAAATAATGTGCAGACTTCTAGTGTGGCTTTAAATCAAGCCAGGGAAGCTTTGAATTTAGCAAGGCTGAGGTTTCAAGCTGGTGTGGGCACTCAAACAGAGGTGATCTCTGCTGAAAATGACCTCACAAGAGCAGAAGGTAATCGAGTCACAGCTATTTTGGATTACAATCGCGCTTTAGCTAATTTGCAACGATCGGTTACTTCCAGAGCTTCCCGCTAGGGGACTTCCGAAAAAATATCCCATCGCTTTAAGGGTAGCTTTCAAGGGTAGGTATTTTGTATTTGGTCATTTTTTGGCTATTTCAGCCGATGCTTAAATCCTAAAATGACCAAACCACGTTAAACAATTGAGAATTTTCTCAACTATTTTTGAGATTCTAAAAAACCTACCCTTGAAAGGCAGGGGGCAGAGGGCAGGAGGCAGGGGAGCAGGGGGAGATGAGGGGGAAAAGGGGGAATTATTAAAGAAAAGTTTGCTTAGATGCAGCTGAGAAAGACTATGGTACGGTAATTACTGCTACTGGGCAATGGGCTTTACTCAAAATTGCATCTACTCTGTGACCGAAGAAAACACGACCCGTAACCATTCGGATATTACTTCCGAGAATAATTAGGTCAACTTCCTGGGTTTGGGCAAACTTGAGGATTTCCCTTTCTGGGCTGGTTCCTTGAAGAATATAGGTTTTGACATCAGCACCTAGATTGCGGCCAATTGCTGCTTGCTGTTCAAGCAGATCGTGAGCAATTTCCTTCACTGGAGTTAGCGATCGCTGTTCGTATAGAATATACTCAACTTGTGGCAAATTAATCACGTTCACGATCATCACTAATGCTCCCGTTTGAGCAGCGATCGTACTTGCCATCTCTACAGCATTTTTACTATATTCTGTCCCCACAGTTGGCACCAGAATCTTTGTCAGCTTTTGTTGAGCGATTTTGCATATCTCGCCTTTAGCTTGGGGTAGGTGCGACTTGACCACCATCGTTGCACATGGCGCTTCTTGTACTACCCGATCTACAAGCAAATTGAACAATGTTTTCTGGGGGCGTATCTGTTCGGAAGCTCCTAATACGATCAAGTCATAGTTTTTGTTCGCTTCATTCAAAATTACCTCGGCTTTACTACGCCCAGACTCCATTTTTGTTTGCAGGGTCGTATTATCAGGTAGCTGCATTTCCTCAGCAACAGAAGCCAGAGCTTCCTCTGCGGCGGTATCTTTAAGCTGGGTTGCTGCCCGGCGGCCTTTCTTTTGGGGCTGCTTGTCACTCAGGGCATATAGAGATGTCACTTCTATCGAGTTTTGGTGAGCCATGTAGCCCACTAATTGCGCTGCGAGTTGGATGTTGGTACCACCACTAGTAGGTATTAAAATACGGTGGATTTGCTTGATAAAGCTGCGGCTATCCTGCTCTTCTTGTTCCAACCGTTGAGCTTCCTCCTCACTCATAACCACTTTTGATAAAGTCCAGCGCAGAAGGGGTGGAGCCATTAGGGAAGTGACGATCGCCACCATAACAATAATTGAGTACATCTGGGGATTCAGGACTCCCAAAGATAAACCAATCGTGGCAACGACAATTTCCATTGCCCCGCGAGCATTCATCCCGGAACCCATCGCCAAACCTTCCCAATGACTCAAGCCACCGACGCGAGAACCAAGGTAGGCACCTGTAAATTTGCCAACACAGGCGACAGCGAGAACAATCAAGCCAAATAACAACGTCTGGGGGACTAACAGAGCTAGCAAATTAACTTTCAAGCCAGCTGAAGCAAAGAAAATTGGCGCTAGAAAGCTTGCTGTGAAGACTTCTAGCATGTGTCCAGCTTCATTGCTAAAGCGACGGGATTGACCGGCCAGAATCCCCAGCACGAAAGCACCTAATGCTGCTTCTAGACCTAATGCATGGGTAAGTGCTGCTGCGGCGAGCGAAAGAATCAGCACAACCGACATACTAGCGGCGATTCCACCAACATAGTCATCAACCCAGCGCAAAATCTGATCTACGATGGTACGTCCAATTGTGAAAGCGATCGCTAGAAATAATATAGCCGCACTCACGGAATGGAAAATTGTCCCAAGGTCAAACTTGCCGCTACTAGCTAGACCTGAAACCACAGAAAGTAAAATCCAGCCGATGGTGTCGTCAGTCATCCCAGCCGCTAAGGTTACTTGACCAATGTCACGGCGAATCAGGTTTAAGTCCATCAGCACCTTGGCAATCACTGGTACTGCCGAAATACTCATTGCTGTGGCGATAAATAGACTGAATACTAGTCGCTTTTCTGGGTCGGCTAAAAAACTATCTGGCAATAGCCAGCCCAATCCAAAGCCGGTGATAAACGGGACAATAATTCCGCCCAGTGAAATCAGCAGAGCCGTTTTACCCTTACGAAGAATTAGCTTGAGATCCGTCTCCAACCCAGTTACAATCAGCAAAAATAACACACCTAACCAAGAAATCACCGAAAGTAAATTAGATTGTTCTTGACTTTTGGGAAAGATGTGAGCTTGCAAGTCTGGAAGGAGCAAACCAAAAAGAGAGGGGCCAAGCAGCACACCCGCCAATAATTCCCCAACAACAGGCGGGAGGTTAATTCGGCGCATTAACTCACCTAATCCCCGCGCTACGAGCAGCAATAGTGACAGCTGCACCAGCACCAACAGCAACTCATGATGACCGAGAGGTTTAATTAAACCGTCACCTGCTACTTTCTGTGCAGCGAGTACAGGCACTAACATTAGGGACAGGTTTTGCATAATGTCCAAAGGTTGGATTACAAATTTTAAACGGGCTGTTCAAGTAAATCCTGAAATGTTTATTTACACATCGGTCTAGAAGCTTAAAGTGTCATGATAATGACTTACGCACAACAGATCCCCCAACCCGCGACAATTATTAATTGAGGCACAGATGAGTTATAACCACAAGCTTAAAATCTTACCTTTGATAGTAATTTTCCTGTTAATACTTGAATGCTTGCTGGTTGACAAAGCTTCCATAGCATTAGCCGCTTCTTCATCCACCACGGTTTACGAACAGCGTATTATCCATAGTCCAGATGGTATTGGCAAATACTATATGGGGCGAGAAATTGCCAAAGTTATGGGATATACAGGCGCTGGCTGGCTAGAACGACAAAGCCGAGAGGTGGAGGAACAGCCAAGTAAAATCGTGAGCCTCCTTAATCTTAAATCTAACGATGTAGTGGCTGATATTGGTGCTGGTACAGGTTACTTGAGCTTTCGCATTGCGCCCTTATTAACAGAGGGGAAGGTGTTGGCTGTAGATGTTCAACCAGAAATGTTAGAAATAATTGAGTTGTTCAAAAAAGAGAAAAATATCATCAATGTTGAGCCTGTTTTAGCAACCCTTAATAACCCAAACTTACCATCTGAAAGTATCGATTTGGCATTGATGGTAGATGCTTATCATGAACTTGAGTATCCTCAAGAAGTGATGCAAGGAATTGTGAAAGCACTAAAACCAGGTGGTCGAGTAGTTTTGGTTGAGTACCGAGGTGAAAATGCCTTTATTATGATTAAAGGTCTGCACAAAATGACTCAAAAGCAAGTCCGCAAAGAAATGCAAGCCGTTGATCTGGTTTGGCGTGAAACTAAAAACTTGTTACCTCAACAGCATTTAATGGTATTTGAGAAACCCAACACTAATTCGTAATGGGCTACGCCCCGCTACGCTAACGTAATTCGTAATTAAGGTTTCAAGGGATAATAAAGTAAGACTCCTAGCCAGAGCAGAAAATCATGGTTAACTTATCACTCAAGCAACGAATTCCTCCTTTAGAAAATGGCGATCGCCTCACTCGCTACGAATTTGAACGACGCTATCAGGCAATGTCCCGTCACCAAAAGGCAGAATTAATTGAAGGAGTTGTATACTTGGCATCACCATTACGCTTTGAAAGTCATGTTGAACCACATGGTCATCTAATCGGCTGGTTGTGGACTTACCAAATTGCCACTCCTGGAGTGAGATTGGGAATTGAGCCAACAGTCCGCTTGGATCGAGACAATGAACCCCAACCAGATGGAGTGTTATTAATCACACCAGCAGCTAAAGGACAATCTCGTTTGAGCGATGATGACTACATAGAAGGTGCGCCAGAACTCGTAATAGAGATAGCTGCTAGCAGTGTTGCTATTGACTTACATGACAAGAAAAAAGTCTATAGACGTAATGGGGTAAAAGAATATATTGTTTGGCAAATATTTGAAAATAAATTAGATTGGTTTAGCCTGCAACAAGGAGAATATGCGTCATTAGAAGTGGATGCAGATGGAATTATTAAAAGCCAAATATTTCCTGGTTTATGGTTGTCAATGCCAAATTTACTTGCTGGCAATATGCAGCAAGTATGGTCTGTGTTGCAGTTGGGATTAAATTCGCCAGAACATCAGATATTTGTGCAGCAATTATCTGATAATTAATTCGTAATTCGTAATTACCTGATAGAAGACAGGTAGTTAATCTACACGATTAATTACTAATTTTCGGTTACAGAACTTTGTTGATCTCAGTCTGTTTTTTGGGTAATGAGACTGACGCTTTTAGTTACACTATCCCAAACTATCCAGTTAAAAGAATTATCTAAATCATCCGGGCTGTTTGAAACTTTAAAATATAGCTTCTCTTCACGTTTTCTTTCAATGGCAAAGTCAGCATTTTGAGCATAAGCGACTATAAAACCTTTGTCTCGCAAACAATACATCGCCCAGGCTTTCAATGATTGCTTATATGGTTCGTGTGGAATTGGCGGTTTTGTAATAGTATCTTCGATTACTTTAAAAATTTGCGTGAGATTTGCAGCCATAGTAGATACTTTTGTTTTTACCCCTAAGTTAACTAGCTTCTGGATCGCAACGAATTTCAATCATAAAGCCATCTGGATCGTAAAAATACACACCTCTACCAGTAGGACGAGTGACTGGGCCGTATGCGATCGCTATTTTATTTTCTCTGATCACTGTCACTGCACGATCGAATAACTGTGGATCGATGTCAAAAGCCAAATGGTAGGCTCTGGTGAATGTCTTCTCTGGATTGGGATCTGGTGGTGATAATTCTGGTTCCCCAAATAAATCCAGTATCGTCCCATCCGGGGTAATAAAGTTCGCTACTTTCCCTGATGCGACAAGTTCCGTCAGAGTTGCGGGTACTTCGTCGCCTGTAAGTTCGTGTAAACCCAAGATTGTTCCATAAAAATAGCGGGAAGCTTGCATATCCTGGACATTGAGGGCAATGTGATGCACTTTACGCAAATTTCCTGGCGCAAGGACACTGTTAACAGATTGGGTGCTAGATAGCATAGTAGAAGAAAATCTCCTTACTAGGATAGAAGCTGAACTTTTTATTTAAAGTTTATTATTCCTAATAAAAATCTATCATGCCATTTGATTATTCTTTAGACTTTAAAAATATCGATTTTCGCCAACATCCTGAACTATATCGCGTTGGCAAGGGTGAACAGGGCGTACTTTTGGTAGAACCATACAAATCAGAAATTCTTCCCTACTGGCGGTTCAAAAATCCTGAGATTGCTAGAGAATCAAGTGAAAAAATCTACGAAATGTTTCTTGCTTATCTAAAACAAGATGATTTTATCGGCGCAGATATGGCACGAAAGTTTATCCAAATGGGTTATACTCGCTCTCGCCGTTATGCTAATCATAAAACCGGCAGAAAATATAAACAAAATTCGGAAACTTCAGGTTCGAAAAAAGAGATTCTTCCTTACGAAGAAGACCCTGTTAAAGCCGAGTCAGCAGCAATTTTTAAAGCCAAGTGGATACAAGCAAAGACAAATGAGAAATATCAAGAGCTTTTAGCCAAGCATAAACAGATGTATGAAAGCACCTCACCTTTGTAAATCAATATACCTGGCCATTAGAAATCGCGGTTCATCTTGCATCATAAACGAAGTCTGCCTGTGTGTTATTGCTTTTTCTCTAACCTTGAGAACGCTCACGAAGCTGAATAGGGAAGGCGAACTTGACTTGGAGAATCGAGCGTGTCTTTAGACCTGATAGTGTCAATCTGATTACTACCTTGTTTTATGAGCAGCTATACAAACCTCAACAAAGCCTTGCCGCAGGGTAGTCTCAGGAGAATGGAGGGTTTGCAACCCACACAGGAGGGTAAAACCTAGTGTAGCTACGGTTTCTAACTGCCATTTTAAATGCTAAAATACTTAATGTAAGTTAATATGTTACATAAGTTTTACTAGATGTATCTACATACTGTAAGCTTGGGATTCTGGAAAAACAGTGCTTAATTCGACTGTCAACATTATTGAGCAAAAGTTGTAATAATATTTAACATGTGTCTAGGTTGTGTAATTTAGATTAACTATTGCAGAGAAATTCTCTCAGAGTTAGTAAAATGACAAATACAACGACGCAACTATTTTATGGATTAGTTACTCTAGAACTGTAGACTATGTTTTCAGTCCTGAGTTATTTCCGTATTTTGCCTCTGAGGCATACCAATCAAGACCACACCAAATCCTTCATTAAGAGCTCCCACAAATCATAATGCCTGTGATTGAGAAGAAAAGAACTCGCGATCTGCCCCAAATTAACGAACGAATTCGCTTCCCGAAAATTCGGGTCATTGATACTGACGGTGCCCAATTGGGAATTATGCCCCCACAGGAAGCACTACAACTAGCAGAAGAGAAAGAGTTAGATTTGGTGCTTATAAGTGACAAAGCTGACCCGCCAGTTTGTCGGATTATGGACTACGGGAAATATAAGTTTGAGCAGGAGAAAAAGGCGCGGGAAGCCCGGAAAAAGCAGCACACGGCTGATGTCAAAGAAGTTAAGATGCGTTACAAAATAGAAGAACACGACTACAACGTGCGTGTTAAGCAAGCAGAGCGCTTTTTGAAAGATGGCGATAAAGTCAAAGCGACTGTGATGTTCCGGGGTCGAGAAATTCAACACAGCGACCTAGCAGAAGATTTGCTCAAGCGAATGGCAACGGATTTGGAGCCTTTTGGTGAGCTTCAACAAGCGCCTAAAAAAGAAGGGCGAAACATGATGATGCTTATCTCGCCCAAGAAATAATCCTCTAACTGTTTAATAGACCAAGTTTGAAAACCCCTGGTTAGAAGTCAGGGGTTTTTTCGTTTGGATACAAGATATGTCCAAAACTTTGAAGTCGTTTAAATTTATCTCAAATCGATAGTCTTGAAGGCTGAGTGGGAAACATAATACTCAGTTGCTCAGGACTTTTGCTATTTCCAGGGGAAGGGGGAATGGGGAATGGGGCATTGGGCATTGGGCATGAAGAAGAGACAAGGGAGACAAGAGAGAGACTTGTTCAATAATGCCCCCTTGTCTTCCTGCCTCCCCTGCCCCCTGCCCCTATTGGGCGGTGATACTACCAGAAAATAAAACTGCATGGAACTGAAAAATCACTGGTTTGCTGTAAATAAAGTTGTTTTACCACGACTACTACAGTGGGTGAATCTCCGGCCAGAGGAGAGTGAACGAACACAACTAATGTTTATTTTTTACACAACTGTATGTGTAGGATTGCGGTGGGCAGAAGACAGTACGGTGGCGCTGTTTTTGGATGAATATGGGACTCATCTATTGCCGTGGATGTATATTGCCAGTGCCGTTATGAGCGCAGCACTGGTTTTTTTATACTCTTGGCTGCAAAGGATTTTTCCGTTACGCCAGGTGATTGTAGCGATCGCACCTTGCATGTTGATGCCATTACTTCTATTAGTTTTATTACGTTGGGGATCTCATGTTTCTTACCTGGTAGTTATTTCGGCCTTTCTGCTGCGGCTATGGGTAGATGCCCTTTATGTAGTTAATGACCTCAACACCTCCATTGTCGCTAACCAAATATTTAACATTCGAGAGATTAAGCGGACTTACCCACTGGTGAGTAGTGGACTTTTGGTAGCAGATGTGATTAGTGGCTTTAGTTTGCCTTGGCTAGTGCAATACACCTCGCTGAATAAGATCATCTTCATCGCCTGTGTAGTGATTTTATTCGGATCGGGGATTTTATTGTATTTAACTAATCACTATCGAGCGGCTTTTCCTGAAACTCCACAAAGACTAATTCCTGAAGAACAAGCTTCACGAGAGCGCTTTATTAAAAGTCCGCTGAAGCGCTATGTTTGGCAATTGTTTGCTTTCGTGGGCCTATTGCAAGTCATTGGGTTATTAATAGATTTTCAATATCTGCGCGAACTCAAATCCAATATGAGCGACCGAGAACTCGCCAGTTTCTTGGGTCTTTTTGGTGGGATGTTGGGACTGTGTGAGTTGTTATTGCAGTGGTTTATTTCCAGCCGACTCATTGAACGGATGGGGGTATTTTTCACCGCGACACTTTTACCAATCACCGTAGGCTTTTCATTACCAGGAGTGCTGGTATTTTTGCATTTAATTCCAGCCATACAATCGCAAAGCTTTTTCTGGGGTCTGATAATTGTCAAATTTTGCGATGAACTTCTGCGCTACACCTTTGTCATGAGTAGCGGCCCCATCCTGTACCAACCGATTCCAGAGTCAATTCGCAGCCGGATGCAGACTTTATCTGGCGGAACCGCCGAAGCGATCGCTACAGGTTTGACAGGAGTACTAATTTTTGCAACTCTATTGTTTTGTAACCGCTTTGTACCCGTATCCCTGCAAAAGTGGGTGTTGGTGGCAGAAACAATGCTGATAGCTAGCACCTGTTTAAAAGTAGTTTGGGAATTGCGATCGCGCTACGTTGAACTGTTAGTCTTGAGTGTGGCACGGGGCCAGTTGAGTGCAACCAATGTCGGCTTACGATTCTTCAAGCAAGGTGTAGTCAAAGCCTTGGGAGAAAAAGGCAGCGAGGCTGATAAACGCTCTTGTATTGAACTTTTAGCCCAAATTGACTCTCAAGGAGCTGCGGAAGTTTTAGCACCCCTGTTAGTTAAGTTAACCCCAGATTTGCAGCGCCAAAGTTTGGAAGTGATGCTGATAGCAGGTGCAAATCCCGCTTATCTATCTGCGATTCGTCCTTTGTTAGAACAACCCCAAGAAACTAACCCCGAAGTTTTTGCCCTAGCACTACGTTACGTTTGGCTAGCTGAACCAAATCCCAATTTAAGCATCCTAGAAGAATATCTGAACCCCCGCCAAAACTCACTCATCCGCGCTACCGCCGCCGCTTTAGTCTTACGTCAGGGAACGCCGATGCAAAAGGTAGCAGCTACCCAAACTATGCGGCGGATGTTAACTCATAAGAAAGAACGGGAACGGGTGAATGGAGTTAGAGCCCTTAGAGAAGCAGTTTATTTACAAGCGTTACGGATTCACATCCCAAATTTATTACAAGATGAGTCGTTACGGGTGCGCTGTGCCGTATTGGAAATGATTGCAGCAACCCATTTAGAGGAATACTATTCGGCGCTGATTGCAGCACTTTATTACAAATCAACCCGCACTATAGCAATGTCATCCCTAGTGCGACTAGAAAATGAAGCGATAGAGATGCTGTTGCGGTTAGCTAACAATATTTACAAACCAGAAGTAGTGCGGATGTACGCTTGGCGTACCATTGCTCAAATTGGCACTCAGGAAGCATTAGAGACCTTATGGGAAAACTTGGAGGCATCCTGGGGTATAACTAGGGATCATATTCTTCGGAGCTTACTAAAAATACATAAACAACCAGGAATTAGAGGTTTAGTAGATCGGTTTTATGAAAGTCGGGTAGAAAATTTAATTGAGCAGGAATTAAAGTTTTTAGGTGAGATTTATGGTGCATATATAGACTTGAAAATATTAGATGAAAAAGAAAATCATCAATCAAGCCAGAGGATTGCGATTGTCTCTGAGTTACTCCAACGCGCCCTTTTAGAATTGGAATTGGATGTGAAAGAGCGGCTGCTACTGTTGCTCAGACTGCTTTACTCACCAGAAAAGATGCAGGCAGCAGCATTTAATCTGCGATCGCTCTCTGTGGTAAATTTAGCACGGGGTTTAGAAATCTTAGAGCATACCGTAACTTTGCCTTGCAAGTCTCTGTTGCTGAATATTTTAGATAACCGACCGCAGTCAGAAAAATTGCAACATCTTGTAGAAGCCAAGATCGTAGAATATGAGAATATGCTAGTTAGCGATCGCCTCCACAGATTGCTGATGTTAGGTAACTTCCTTTCTGATTGGTGTCTAGCTTGTTGTTTCCATTTTGCTCAAGTGACTCGCATCCGACTTACCAGTTCTGAGATTTTAGTGAGTTTGCGTCATCCAACAGGCTTTGTTAGAGAAGCTGCGATCGCATATCTAAATATGGTTTCACATCGCGTCCTCCTGCAAATCTTACCCCAGTTACAAAAAGATCCACATCCTTTGGTAGCTGCTCAAGTAAAGGAGTTGCTCGAAAAATACCAATTCAATCGCTACGAATAAATCTAACTGCTTACAAGTGCTATCACTTTGTGGCCACATTTGTTTGTAAGGCTATAGACAAATCAATCACCAGTAAAAGCTTTGCAGGTTCATCAATGCTTTTGGGAGGCAAACAAAATGGCTTCTGGACAACTTCAACACGCTATTGGTATATTTCGCGACCGCCAAATTGCACTACAGGCGCTCGACGAACTCAGAAGTAGTGGCTTTCCGATGCATGAGATTTCTGTAATCACTAAAACACCCAAGCTCAATGAGCAACTTGACAGTTCCGACACGAGTGAAAGTACTATCACTCCTGCTGAAGGTGCTAAGGCGGGTGGATTAGCCGGTGCTAGGGTGGGAGGTTTACTTACCTTGGTTGCGGGTTTGGGTATTTTGCTTATTCCTGGTTTTGGCCCAGCACTAGCAGCGGAGTCTGTTTTAGCCACACTTTTAGGAAGTGGAGCTAGTGCAGCGGCTGGCGGTCTTATTGGCGCACTGCGGGGTTGGTTTCTTCCTGAAGAAGCCGCCAAACTCTATAATGACCGAGTATTTCAAGGCGATTATTTAGTGACAATAGAAAGTACAGAACACAGTATCCATCAAGCCGAACCAATTCTGAAGCGTTTTGGTATTCAAGAATGGCGTATTTTTGATATTCCCAGAAGCTGAACGTATATCTCTATACAAGCTACGCTTTCATTACTTTCCTAACTTGTAAAGTGGAATAGGAAGATCAAATAAAGTAAAAAGAGCAGCTATGTACGTACTAATAGGTGGAGCTGGTTTAGTGGGCTTAAGTTTAGCCCAAAAACTCGTAGAGCTAGGACATACTGTTGCTGTAATTGACGTTGACCCTATTGCTTGTCGTTATGCCCGTGAACAAGTAGGGGCAATGGCTTTTGAAGGCAGTGCTGTAAGTACAGAAGTATTGCTAGAAGCTGGGATTCGCAAAGCCGGTTCTTTGGCAGCTGTCTTAAGAAGTGATGCCTTAAACTTGGCAATGGTAACTCTTGCTAAACACTATGGTGTCACCCATATTTTGAGTCGGATGCGCCACCCAGATTTTGCCGAACCATTGCGGATAGCTGGAGCCAACCATATCATTAGTACTGTTGAACTATCAGTTTCAACAATGGTGAATGCCATTGAGTATCCCCAAGTGGAATCAATGATGCATTTTGAGCAAGGACAGATTGAGGTTTTGAAACTTGCCATCCCAAACAATTGCTATGTTGCTGGTCGTAGTGTTGCCGAAATCGCTCAGGATGCCCGATTTCCTAGTGGTTCGCTAATTATTGGTTATCAATCCCATCCTCACGAAGATTTGATGATTCCTAATGGCAGTACAATACTGGAACCTCATTCAACAGTGTTGATTGTGACTAAACCAGGATCTTTACATCAAGTTATTGATTTTATTGAACAAAGATGTTGAGCGTAGTCCCGACTGAAACTATTTATTAGGTGGGATTAGCTACAAATGTATAAAAAAATGGGTGTAAATAGTTTTGATGAAGCTTTATCCATATATTTTAGCGATCGCTCTTATTTTTCTGGCATCTTGTCAATCAACAAATATTTCACCCAAATCACAACCCGACGCTATTCAAGCAACCCCAGTTCAAAAAATAGTAACGCTAGATAAGAATTTTAAGATAGCAAGCGGTCAAACTATTTATGTTCCTGTCTATTCACATATCTATCATCACAATAAGCAGGAAATTTTCGAGTTAGCAGTTACACTCAGTATTCGGAATACAGATTTGACCAATCCGATCGTTATTACTTCTGTACGCTACTACAACTCAGAAGGGAAATTAGTTAAACAGTATTTGGAACGTCCTATTCAAATTGATGCGCTAGCTTCTACAGATTTTTTTATAAATAGAAATGACACTAGTGGAGGTTTAGGCGCAAACTTTATTGTCGAGTGGGTAGCTCAAACAGAAATATCCGAACCCATAGTGGAGGCAGTCATGATTGGTACTGACTTCCAACAAGGAATTTCTTTTATCAGTCCTGGTAGAGCGATCAAAAGTCAAAAGAACTATAAGCGATCGCCTTCGTAATTCGTAATTCGTAATTCGTAATTAAGTTTTTCTTCGTTTTCATGCTCTGTATAAGAATGCATTGATTGAGTCTCTGACTAAATGTCTAAGCGGAGGCAGCAGTTCCCAATCAATCAGCCAAAGCTCAGAGGTTCACTCACAAAGCTCAGAGGTTCATCGACAAAGCTCAAAGGTTCATCGACAAAGCTCAAAGGTTCATCGACAAAGCTCAAAGGTTCATCGACAAAGCTCAAAGGTTCATCGACAAAGCTCAGAGGTTCATTCACAAAGCTCAAAGGTTCATCGACAAAGCTCAAAGGTTCATCGACAAAGCTCAGAGGTTCATCGACAAAGCTCAGAGGTTCATCGACAAAGCTCAGAGGTTCATTCACAAAGCTCAGAGGTTCATTCACAAAGCTCAGAGGTTCATTCACAAAGCTCAGAGGTTCATTCACAAAGCTCAGAGGTTCATCAACGAAGCTCAGACTATTCCCAATTCCCCATTCCCCATTCCCCATTCTCTATTTCCCATTCCCCACATTTAATCATCATCTAACTTCAGCAATTGTTCATCAAGATTTTGTATCCGTCCGCGCACAATTTCTTCTGAGAGAATTCGCTTCCGCATCGCCTCATTAAGCGCTCCTTTTTCTGCCAGCAGTAAACGGCGGCGAATGGCATCAAGTTTACCACTGCTGTTACTTTTGCCGTCTAACTCATCAGGACGACGATTATATAGTTCCCGCAGTGTCTTTTCTGCACCGGCAATTCGCACTTGATAAGCTGAACGCATCTCTTCATAAACAGCTTTTGGTAATACACCCGATTTCAACAAGCTATCTAATTCATCTTGTGCGGCCTTACCCGTCATCAACTGGGCTTGTAACTCTTCAACCTGTTGTTGAACTTCAGAAAATTTAGATAACTGTAAGCGTTTTACCACCCAAGGCAAACTTAAACCCTGTCCAACTAACGACACCAGCACACTACCAAAAACTAAAGCGATGAGAACATCTCGCCCTGGTAGTGTTTCTGGTAAACTCAATGCCAGAGCCATCGAGAGCGAACCTTTGATGTTACCTAAAAAAAGTAAATGTTGCCAGCGCAATGGAATTGGACGGTCAATCAAACGAATCCCTGCTAGCAACGGATAGACTGTAAGAACTCGCCCAACTTGATAAGCCAAAACTGCAAAGAGAATTGCAGGTAAAGTTCTCCAGAGCGTTACCAGGTCTATTTCTACACCAATTAACAAAAAAATAAAGGTGTTGACGGTAAAACTGGCATACTCCCAAAAACTCAACAAAGTGATGCGACTAGAAGCAGAAGTATTCTGAGAAAGCCCTAAATTTCCGAAAATTAATCCAGCGACAACTACAGCCACCGCACCCGATACACCAAGAAATTGCCCAACCTGAAAAGTTCCCAATGCAACTGCCACTGTTAGTAATAAGCTGCTAAGGGCATCATCTAAACGGGCGAATACAGGTATGCTCAAGTAGCCCAAGACTAACCCGACAACGCAGCCTCCTAGAGAGATAAATAGCAGTTGTTGGATTCCCTCTATAAATGTGAGTGAACCTGTAGAATATACTTGCAAAATTAGGTTGAATGAAACTAGAGCAGCTGCATCATTAAATAAAGTTTCTCCTTCAACGATGGTGGAAAGCCGGGAGGGTACTGGTATTTCCTTAAAGACGGCAATCATAGAAACTGTATCAGTATTTGCCAGAATTACTCCGACAAATAACGCAGGTATCCAACTCAGTCCCAGCCCAAATTTTAACAGGGCGGCAATAATCCCACTGGAAAGCACAGCCCCAGGGCCAGCTAGCAGGGCAATTGGTTTAAAGGTGCTGCGTAGGCGGCTGACATCTGTATTAATGCCAGCTTCAAAGATGAGAATTGGTAAGAAAAGATTCAAAACCAAGGTTGGATTTAAACCAATCGGACGAGATAATAGCTCAGTGATTGGTAAACCTGCCAATACTAAACCCGTCACATAAGGGATTCGCAACCGCCGGGATAGCAAAGCTACACCTGTAGCAAGCAGCAAGAGAATAATTGAAACTTTAACTAATTGAGTTACATCCACTATTACGTTTTGGAAAGTTAGTTGGGCTTGACTGATAGATTCTCTCTTCATTCATGCCAAATTAGCAACTTCAGGGTGTGGGTTCAGAACTTCTAATTTCTTCCACTTGACCAACTTCAAAAATTAAAGTGAATGCTTGCCCCATCTCTTGTTTAATAAATTCTTCTAATAACTTTACTTGCCGAGGTGTCACAGGTTCCCTTGCCCGGACAATCAAACGGACTTCTGGGGGATTTGCCAACCAATTGGTATTTCTGTTAAGTAACTGCAATCGCCCCTGCTCCCTGCTTTTTCACTAATCCCCTTGCGGGTGTTCATCCCACAAGGTCGTTATTTCCCGTAAACTCTGATGATTGCCATTACCCAAAATCAGATGATCTAGTACCGGAATGCCCAAAAGCTGCGCCCCTGCTAACAACTGGCGCGTCAATTCTATATCTTCATGGCTAGGTTCAAGGTTCCCAGAAGGATGGTTGTGGGCAACTATTGCCCGCGTTGCGCCTTGACGAATAACTTCCCGAAAAATATCACGCGGAGAGGCTAGGGTTTCGGTTGCTGTACCAATGGTAATTACTTGCGTACCTAGCAAGCGATTCTTAACATCTAATAGCACCACTGCAAAACGTTCTTGTGTCTGCCACATCAAATCTTGACTGAGGGTAGCGGCAGCAGCAAGGGGGCTATCAATCAATGTGCCATCATTCGGTCGAGATTGAAAGGCGCGTTTGCCCAATTCAATTGCTGCTAAAATACTTGTCGCCTTCGCCGGGCCAACACCAGAAATTAGCATCAACTCTGCGGGGCTAACTTCTCGCAAAACCGCCAAAGGATCGCGTTGGTGTTTGCCTAATTCGCTCAAAATAAATTGTCCCAAACCCACAGCAGATAGTTTTCCTGGGCCTTGACCAGTGCCTAGAAGAATTGCGATTAACTCTGCTGTGGCTAAAATTTTGGCACCATGCGTCATTAATCGCTCACGCGGACGCTCATTTGTAGGTAGGTCAGCAATTCTGAGGCAATAGGTCATAAACAAAGAAAATCGTCACCACACATCAAACTATCCTTAGTTATCCCTCGTTTGCTGTCAAAATCACCTTTATTTGAGAAAATCTTTAACCTTGGTAAGGTTATGTGGGTAATTTCATTTGCAACTTTCAAAGGGAAAACTAAAAATAATATGATTTAGGACGATGCCTACGGTGGTAAACTACGCTATGTTCGTTAAACCCCTCCATCTTCGCTGATTATTGATAAATTTGCGTTGCTTTGAGCATGTGGTAGGTAATGATTAGCTGAGTCAAAGCCAGAGGGTAACTTTGCAATGTCTCTCCAGTTGTACCAGCAATTTTACCCAGTTCTGGATTACTTTCGCGATCGCAAAGATTTCGGAGATGGGGCATATCAGAACAAATAATATGCTCTAGCTTATTCACCTGTTCTAAGGTTGCATGACCATCAACTTCTAAGACATCCACAGGCTTACTCATGTCTCTGTCTAGCCCCAGACGAATGGCTGAGTCAGAATTACCATAACTAGAATTGGTAATTACGGTGAAATCTGGATGGGGAATTGTCGGACGCAGTACCAATCGAACATTTAGGTGTCCATTGGTTTCATCATCTTCATCAGTCGGTGGATAAAAACTAATAACTATATCAGACCATTGCCGTTGCGGACGGATAAACTGTGATGAGTCTGGTTCGCGCTTTTCTAATTCTGCTAGCACCTGTTCAGGTGTGTAGCCCCGCTTTTGCGTATCTCGCTTGACTTTCCACTTAGCACGTAATTCTTCAGGAGGCGCAAGATAAACTTTAACATCGTAAGAATCACGGGCCGCACGAGTCGAATAACCGAGTAATCCTTCAATAACTACGAATTTACTGGGCTTGATATACTGCGGTGGCTCGAATGTGCCTGTTTTATGGCTATAAACTGGCTTGAGAATGGGCTGTCCGGTGCGTAGCAGCGACAGGTGTTGCTGCATAATATCTAAATGGTTGCAGTCTGGGTGGAGGGCAGTGATGCCAATTTCTGCGCGTTGTTGGCGATCGTAACGGTGGTAATCATCTGTACAGATGATTGTGACATTTTCTGGGCCGAGTGCCTGAGCGATTCCCCGCGTTAGTGTTGTTTTCCCAGCAGCGCTGTCGCCGACAATACCAAGAATTATTGGACGGCTCATCATACCTCCCAGAATAAAAGTAAGTTTATTAATACAATTTCCCTACAATAGTTTTAATTCTAGAAGGGTTTAGGCAAGTAACTCAAGCAAAGCCTTGGTATGCAATATCTCTACATATAAAATATCTATGCGCTGGTTTATTGCCATCTACATAGCTGATGAGTCAAAAGAGGCAAGGGGGCGAGGGGCAGGGGGAAAGGGAAAAGGTTAAAGGGGGAAAACCTTATATATCGTGCCTTTCACTCCTTTTGCCCTTAACCTTTTCCCTTTAACCGAGTAGTACTGAGTCAGGTTGGCTTACCATACCTGACCTAACATCATTTTTTCCTGAGCGGTATCACTATTAAACTAGAGCGTACACTTTCGCTTCCCAGGGGAAGATGCCTTCCCTGCCTACCCATTCTGATGGAACTATCCGTTCTTGAGTAATTTCCTTCCACTGCTTGCCAACTGGGGTTGCAGGCCAATTCGGGACTCTGTACTTTGTCCTTTGTCATTTGTCATTGGTAAGGGCTTTAAGCCTAAAAACCAGATAATTAGTCTGTGGGGTTTAGGTAAAAGAAAAAGGCACGTTATGACCACTCAAACGCTAGGACTCGAACAAAACCTTTATGACTATTTACTATCAGTCTCTCTCCGAGAACCAGAACTTTTAACCCAATTGAGGCAAGAAACAGCCCAGCATCCAGTAGGTAGAATGCAGATTGCTCCTGAACAGGGGCAATTTTTGGCGTTACTGGTGCAGTTGCTAGGAGCGAAAAAAACTCTGGAAGTAGGGGTCTTTACAGGTTATAGTTCCCTGGTGGTAGCCTTGGCGTTACCGAGCGACGGCAAGGTGGTAGCCTGTGATGTGAGTGAAGAATTTACAACGATCGCGCGGCGTTATTGGCAGCAAGCGGGAGTGGCGGATAAAATTCAACTGCACATTGCCCCAGCTTTGGAGACTTTAGATCGGTTACTGGCAACAGGAGAAGCGGAAAGCTTTGATTTTGCTTTCATCGATGCAGATAAGAGCAACTATGATGGTTATTATGAGCGATCGCTGCAATTAGTGCGAAGAGGGGGACTAATTGCGATCGATAATGTTCTCTGGTCAGGCAGGGTTGCCGACCCCCAAGTACAGGATAATAGAACTAAAAGGATTCGTGCCTTTAATCAAAAGCTGCATCAAGACCAGCGAGTTAGTCTGAGTTTAGTAGCAATCGCAGATGGTTTGACTCTGGCACTGAAAAAGTGATGTCTTTCTAACTTTTCAAAACCCAATCTGCTTAGGTTAATACTTGACTTTCCCTAATCTTGCTTAAAAATAAGCAAGCTTTTTGAAGTAAGCAATATTAAATTATAGTTTAAAAAACTGTATTTTTAGAAATTTATTTTTCTTTTTTTTAGTATTTATTCGGTTGTATATTATTAATAGATCAAAATAGATAACTATATCTAGTAATTGTTTAAAGTTTAATGTCCGTGGAAGATATTCTGCAAGCAGTAGAAACAATTCTGCAAGACAAACCTCTTGCTTCCATTCAGTGCTTTGTGCTGTCTCAGTCGTGGTTGGGCAAAACCTATGGTGAAATGGCAGAGGAATCAGGCTACCGCGACAATTACATCAAAGAAGTTGGCTCTGAGTTGTGGCAAGACCTTTCTATCGCACTTGGAAAAAAAATAACCAAAAAAAATCTGCATTTAGCCTTGAAGAAATACCTGCAAGAAAAAATAGGCGATCGGGAAAATCAGAGCCAACAAGAAGTCAATGAAAAATCTAATTTAGAAATGGTGTCTCCAGACTCGTTTTCAGCAAGCAAAATTGAATTTCCTAGCGGCCCCGTACCACTGGGTTCTCCTCTTTACATCAACCGCCCTCCTCTGGAAGAACTTGTTTGTAACGAGATTTTATACCCTGGTTGCTTAATCCGAATCAAAGCACCTAGAAAGACAGGAAAAAGTTCGCTGCTCAACCGGATGATTGCTTATGCTAGAGAGCAAGGTTATCAAATCGTCTATTTGGACTTTCAAGAAGCCGATCAAGATGTTTTTGCTTCTCTTGATAAATTTTTGCGTTGGTTTTGTGTCAATGTCAGCAGACAGTTAAATCTCCTTCCCTGTCTAGATGATTTTTGGGATACGGAAATGGGCAGCAAAGTAAGCTGCAAAATCTATTTTGAAGCATATTTACTGCAATACATTGATAATAGTCCTCTAGTTTTGGCTTTGAATGAAGTTCATCGAGTTTTTGAACATCCCAATATTGCCCAAGATTTTCTGCCAATGCTGCGATTTTGGCACGAACAAGCAAAGCAGGATCAAATCTGGCAAAAACTACGGATGGTGGTAGTTCACACCACAGAAATATATATTCCACTAAAGCTTAACCAATCGCCTTTCAATGTCGGGATCACAATTACGCTCCCACCATTGACTCTCAATCAGGTACAGAATTTAGCATTGTCTTATGGACTAAATTGTGCAGACGGCTCCGAAGACGCAAAACGCCTTGCACCCTTACAAGCAATGGTAGGAGGACATCCCTATTTGGTGAGCCTTGCGCTTTATCATCTATGTCAGGAGGAAATGACATTAGAGGTATTACTAGAAACTGCATCTACACCAGTGGGAATTTACAGTCAGCATTTACGGGAACTGTTGAGCTTACTGCAAAAAGACCCAAAATTAATGTCAGCTATGCAACAGGTAATTGCAACAGATGAAAAAGTAGAGCTAGACGCGATCGCTGCTTATAAGCTAGAAAGTATGGGTTTGGTTAAACTCAACGGTAATCAAGCTCATGTTATGTGTGAATTATATCGCCTTTACTTTAGCCAACAGCTTGGAAAGCACTCAGGATAGTAGTTGTTCTGGTAGACTGTTGAAAGATAAATAATCAAAATAAGTAATTCTCGTTCTTAATATGAATTTTATTAATTGTTCCGATAGAAATTTATTTATTAAGAACGAGAACTAATTTAAAATTTTAAATCAAATGAACAGTTATCGATATCAAGTTGGTGGCACTTTAACCAGTGATGCTCCTAGCTATGTTGAGCGCAAAGCGGATGTGGAACTTTACGAAGCCTTAAAGCATGGTGAATTTTGCTACATCCTAAGCAGTAGGCAAATGGGCAAATCTTCACTTATGGTAAAAACCAAGCATCGCTTGCAACAAGAAGGCTTTCGATGTGTCACCATTGATATGACTAATATTGGTTGCGAAAATATAACTCCCGAACAGTGGTATAAGGGAGTTGTAGGCGATTTGTGGCTGGGTTTTAAACTGTTAGGAAAAGTCAATTTAAAAACCTGGTGGCAAGAAAAAAATGATATTTCTTTAGCTCAGAAACTTAGTCGGTTTATATCAGAAATTCTGTTAGTTCAGTTTTCTAACGAAAGGCTATTCATTTTTATTGATGAAATTGATAGTATTCTCGGTCTCGATTTCTCTGTGGATGATTTTTTTAGCTTGATTCGGTTTTGTTATAACCAACGAGCAATTGATCCAGAGTATGCTCGGATTACATTTGCAATTTTTGGTGTTGCTACACCTTCAGATTTAATTTTATATCAAAACCATATTACAAAGTTTAATTTTGGTAAAGCTATCCGAGTAAATGGCTTTACATTTGAAGAAGCTCAACCACTATCTTTAGGACTGGATATTAAAGACAATCATCCCCAAAAAGTTTTGAAGGAAGTATTAGCTTGGACAAAAGGGCAACCATTTCTGACTCAAAAGCTGTGTCGGTTACTTGTTAGTCTATCTCAAGATGATGTGGGTAGAAAGTTAAAAATTCCCCCTGGTACAGAAGAATTTTGGATAGAAAATGTGGTGCGATCGCACATCATCGATCAATGGGAATCACAAGATGAACCAGAACATTTGCGGACAATTCGCGATCGCATCCTCAGAAACGAACAAATTGCCGCCAGATTGCTAGGAATTTATCAGCAAATCCTCCAAGGAGTGGAAGTACCAGCCGATGATAGTCGAGAACAAGTAGAACTATTGCTGTCTGGTTTAGTGGTTAAAAAGCAAGGTTTTCTCCAAATCAAAAACCGAATTTATGAAGAAGTTTTCAATTTAGAATGGGTTGGAAAAAAATTAGCTTACCTGCGCCCCTACTATGAAACTTTCAATGCGTGGATAGCCTCAAAAGAAAATGATGAATCTCGCCTATTGCGCGGACAAGCCTTGATTGATGCCCAAACCTGGGCACATGGCAAAAGCTTGAGCAATTTAGATTATCGATTTTTAGCTGCTAGTGAAGAATTAGATCGGCGAGAAATGCAGCAATCATTAGAAGCAGAACGTGCCAAAGAAGTTGAAGCACGACTTGCAGAACAACAAAAAAGATTAGCTCAACAAAAGAAAACTTCCACAATAGTCACACTCTTGCTAGCGGGTATGACAATCAAGTTGGTGATTTCTATAGTGTGGGGAGTCTCGCTTTTACGAAAGATTGATGCTTTAGAATCACAGCTAAAATGTACCCGAATAGAGCATCAAGGCAAAGTGAAAACTGCAATTTCTCGGTTAGATCGATGCTGAGGCGAATTTGAGATTTAAAATTTTGCGGTATTCATGAAATTTGCATTCATTATTTAAGCGGTAATCTATATCTGGGGATAGATGAATACATTTTTCGAACAATCAAATAATTTAACGCAGTCCTACATACATATCAATACTTTTCGGTTAAACCCAATAATCTCTCTTTTGCTCTGGGGAAAGGTTAAAGGGTAATGGGGAAAGGGAAATTCAAACCTTTTCCCTTTCCCCTTTCCCCCAAAACCCGAAAAGTATTGACATACATATTTGTTTCTTACGATAAAGTTATTACCCAATATCAGTAGACCAAAAGCTTAATGTCAGGTTAAGTGCAAATAAAGAACTTGTAAAAATAATGCACAATAAGAAATTATCAAAGACT
This sequence comes from Nostoc sp. LEGE 12447, assembly GCF_015206985.1. Classification (NCBI taxonomy): domain Bacteria; kingdom Bacillati; phylum Cyanobacteriota; class Cyanophyceae; order Nostocales; family Nostocaceae; genus Nostoc; species Nostoc sp. LEGE 12447. The sequence continues at coordinate 106,337 of NZ_JADEXT010000022.1, forward strand.
CCCTCATCTATTAATACCAATCCCCAAGCAGCAGAACAAAACCCGAAATTGACGTATAGACCGTTTGGGAGCAAAGTTCAAAAAGCATCAGTTGCATCAGTGACAGAAACGGACATAGAGGATGTTGCCTTTGCAGAACAAAGTATTGAGGCTACTGGACTGGAATTACAAGCAAAATATGCCAAGATTACGCCAGAGGGACAAGAACGGCTGACTGTGCTGCAAGCCAAGATGGATGGATTATTGAATTCTCGACTGGAACACGCAACTCGATTTGGTCATAACTTTGCCAATATTCCACTAAGAAAACCAAATATAGCAGCACCAATTCAGGCAAAGCTGACAATTGGGGAACCTGGAGATAAGTACGAGCAGGAAGCCGATGAAACAGCACGTCAGGTAGTGCAAAAGATTCATCAGCCACAGAGCGAGAAACTTCAGCGCGAGTCATTGCCCGAAGAAGAAGAAGAATTGCAAATGAAACCATCAAGCAATATCCAGCGCGAAGAATTGCTTGATGAAGAAGATGAATTGCAAATGAAACCGATGGTGCAGCGTGTGTCGGACGATGGTATGGCAGCTACACAAGATTTGGAAACATCCATCAATCAGGCACGGGGTGGGGGACAGCCATTGGCAAACAATATCTGTGAACCGATGGAGCAAGCGTTTGGAGCTGATTTCAGTAGGGTGAAGGTTCACACAGATTCCCAGGCTGATCAGTTAAATCAGTCGATACAGGCGAAGGCGTTTACGACGGGGCAGGACGTGTTCTTTCGGCAGGGGACGTATGAGCCGGGGAGTCGAGGAGGGCAGGAGTTGCTGGCGCATGAATTGACTCATGTGGTGCAACAGAATGGGCATCTGAGTTTCCCAGCCCCCATTCAGCGTCAAATTGAAGGCTATCAACCGGGAACGCTGAAATCCAATACCAAAGTTATGAAGGACTTGAACCAACAACAGAAGACTAAAATCCAAGGACTTCACAATGACACTTCAAAAACCTACACTATAAATGAAGCGCGGCAGTTGGTGGGAGCAGCACCTCTGGACACAAGTATAGACACTTCTTATACCCCACCCTTCCCCTTCCGTTATGACCCAAGCGGTGGCACTACTATGGAAACAGTCACAAGCGGGATGGGTGGATTAGTTCAGTATCCCAAAGGCGGTGTTTCTCAAGGAGAAGACACAAACAACCAGATGTCTTTTTCTGTTGGGCATGGCTATAATGATCTTCCAAGCGGCAGCAAGCGCAACATCACGCAGACTAAGGTGATGGATAATATCAGTCCCAATGCAGCCGCGCATAAATTAGGGTTTGAGTGCCCCACCCCGTTATCGTGGGAATGGCTCCACTTGGTGGCTTTCAGCATCGGGCAGACACACGTTGGCGATCTATCCCAAAAATCAAAAGACTTGATCCAACGAACCAACCAGCCTCAACAAATCAGTGAAAACTTGGTGCTAGGAACAGCAGCGGCAAATACAGAGATGCTTAGTTATGAGACAAAGATAAAGCGACTGTTAAGCAAAGACCAAGCGTGGAAGCTTAATCTAGTTGTGAATGCTAGGAAGCAAGACTTTATAGTTGACGGAATAAGCATCCCGGTTGCAACCCGTATTTCTTATCATTTTAATTTTGAGACAGGTATCAACACTTATACGCCTCCCGTTATTGTAGAATTTAATACCCAATCTCACGACAAGCCAGCTACCAAATCTTTCGAGGAGGTGTGTAAAGCACTAGACGACACACTTAAGAATACGGTGGCATTGAAAGAGCCCCTTAAAGGAATTTCCACAGACGCTATGGACATTGTGTAACATCTTTTTCGCCGTGCGATCGCTAATTTTGTAGCAACTGTCTTAAAAGTCAAGCGATCGCCAATAGAAATGCAGGTGTGACCAAAGCTGCCGATGATGTGAGTTAAAATCCTGATATCTTCATAACTACTCACGCAGATAGCCCCCGAAAAAGCGATCGCTATGCTTCAGTATCCCCATCTCGAACAAGCGCTAAAATATCACTTCGGTTACGACAGATTCCGCCCCGGACAACGGCAAATTATCGAAGATGCGCTGCAAAATCGAGATTTAATGGTTGTGATGCCGACTGGTGGGGGAAAATCTCTGTGTTTTCAACTACCAGCATTGTTAAAAAATGGATTAACGGTGGTGGTGTCGCCGTTAATTGCTTTGATGCAAGACCAAGTAGAAGCACTGCGAAATAATAATATTAACGCGACATTTCTCAATAGCAGTTTGAATGCTTACAAGGTGCGATCGCGGGAAGAAGCCATCCTCAGCGGTAAAGTAAAATTACTATACGTCGCCCCTGAACGTCTCCTCAGTGAAAGGTTTCTCCCATTTCTCGATTTAGTTAAAGAAAAAATCGGTATTTCTAGCTTTGCTATTGATGAAGCGCACTGCGTTTCGGAATGGGGACATGACTTTCGTCCAGAATATCGCCAGTTGAAATCTCTGCGGAAACGCTATCCTGATGTTCCTACCGTCGCCCTTACTGCCACAGCAACTGATCGCGTCCGTAGTGATATCATTCAACAACTAGGACTAAAGCAACCTAGCATTCATCTTGCCAGTTTTAACCGTGAAAATCTTTATTACGAAGTTCGTCCTAAAACTAAATATGCTTACGCTGAATTATTAGAACTAATTCGAGAAACGGAAGGTTCGACAATTATTTATTCTTTAACTCGTAAAAAAGTTGATGAACTAACTTTCAAACTACAAAATGATAAAGTTATTGCTCTACCTTATCACGCCGGATTAAGTGATGAAGAACGTAGTAGTAATCAAACGCGATTTATTCGAGATGATGTCCGGGTAATGGTAGCAACAATCGCCTTTGGAATGGGAATTAATAAACCTGATGTGCGATTGGTAGTTCACTTTGATCTGCCCAGAAATATAGAAAGTTATTATCAAGAATCTGGTAGAGCAGGTAGAGACGGAGAACCATCTCGCTGTACAATATTTTTCAGCTTTGGTGATGTTAAAACAATTGAATGGAGTATCGATCAAAAAACTGACCCTCAAGAACAGTTGATTGCTAAACAACAACTGCGGCAGATGATCGATTACGCTGAAGGCACTGATTGTCGGCGAACGATTCAACTAGGTTATTTTGGAGAAAGGTTTCCTGGGAATTGCGGTAACTGTGACAATTGTCGTCATCCCAAACCCATGCAAGACTGGACAGTTGAAGCCATGAAGTTTTTATCTTGTGTGGCGCGTTGCAAAGAAAGATTTGGGATGCTACACATAATTGATGTGTTGCGGGGGGCAAAAAAAGACAAAATTATTCAATACGAACACGATAAACTTTCCACCTACGGTATTGGTAAAGATAGAACTCTAGATGAATGGCGAATGTTGGGGCGATCGCTTTTACATCAAGGGTTAATAGAACAAACTAGCGATGGTTACTCAGTTTTAAAACTAAATGCCTTAAGTTGGGAAGTAATGCGAAAACAACGCACAGTTTCGCTAGCTGTAACCACAGTCCAAAAGATTACCTGGGAACAGGGGAGTGAAAAAGCAGAAGTTGCAGAAATATTATTACAGAAGTTGCGATCGCTACGTAAAGAATTGGCTGATGAGCAATCTGTACCACCTTACGTGATATTCCACGATTCCACTTTAAAATTGATGGTACAGGTGCAACCCCAAAACTTAAATGAATTTGCCAAACTTTCTGGTGTTGGTAGTCATAAACTCGCTCAATATGGCGAAAAGTTCATTACAGAAATTCGCGCCTACCGCCAAGAAAAAGGTTTGCAAAATAAATCTGCTACTTCCGTATCTTCTGCCAAATCATCTTCTTCTTACACCGAATTACAAACATTACAATTACATCAACAAGGTTTAAATATTGCTCAAATTGCCCAAAAGCGGAACCTTAGTCCGGCAACAGTTAGCAGCCATCTAGAAAAACTAATTGAGAAAAATCAGCCAGTTGATTTAAATCAATTAGTACCTTTAGAACATCAACAAAAAATTTGGCAAGTTTTAGAAGTACTCGGTGATATTTCCCTCACTCCTATTAAAGAACAACTAGGTGAAAGCTACAGTTTTGATGAAATTCGCCTAGTACGCTGTAAGTGGCGGCGTGAAAATCGCAAGTGATGATTGAAGAAGAACACAGAATACAGAATCAATTAGTATGAATGATGAATTATATTTTATTAAAATACAACAGCAAGATTAAAGGAGTTATCTAATGAGTCAGATGCTTAATACAGGAGTACGCTGGACAATTCATGATGTGGAACTCTTCCCAGAAAATGAAGGGACGCACTACGAGATAGTTGATGGAGAATTATTTATGACCAGGACACCTCACTTTAAACATCAGCAAACTTGTGGCAAAATTTTCCAACAGCTTAACATTTGGTCAGAGTCTACTGGTTTAGGAGAAGCTGTAATCAACCCCGGCGTTTTGTTTTCAGAATCAGATAATGTGATTCCTGATGTAGTTTGGGTTACGAAAGAAACCTTGGCGCTAACATTGGATGAAGCGGGACATTTAACTGGCGCACCAGATTTAGTAGTCGAAGTTTTGTCTGCTAGCAACGAAGATCAAAGACGAGATAAAGAAGCTAAACTTAAACTTTATTCTTCCAGAGGAGTAAAAGAATATTGGATTGGTGATTGGCGATCGCGTAAACTAGAGGTCTATCGACGCGAACAAAGTCAACTTAACTTGGTAGCCACCTTATTTAGTAGTGATAATATAATTTCTCCGCTATTACCTGGTTTTAGCTGTAATGTCAACCAGTTTTTTCCTGTATAAATTTTAGGTTGAATGGAAAAACAAATCTCAAGTAGCGGATTAACTAAAGTCCAGGTACTGATTATGGCGATCGCATCTGGTGTCTGTGTTGCCAACATTTATTATAATCAGCCAATCCTCAAAGATATTGCATCTTCTTTTCGAGTTGGTGAAGGCGAAGTGGGTAGCATATCTGTGCTTTCACAAGTTGGTTACGGTTTTGGGCTTTTCTTTTTAATCCCCTTGGGCGATAAAATCAACAAGAAAAAATTAATTCTTTCCTTATTGATATGTTTGTTTTGTTTGTTGATACTCATGACGTTTTCACAAAACATCATTGAAGTTTGGATATTGAGTGTAGCGATTGGGATTGCGACAGTATCGGCTCAGGTTATTCTTCCCTTAGCAGCAAGTATAGATAGAGTAACTACAGGCAAAACTGTAGGCTACATTTTTACTGGTATATTGATTGGAGTTTTAGGAGCAAGGGTTTTTAGTGGATATATTGCTGAATGGTTGAATTGGCGTTATGTATATGGATTTTCGGCAGTAATGGTTTTAATTGTGACTGTCTTACTAAATATATATTTACCTAATATTAAAAATGAATTTAACGGTTATTATTTGGAATTATTAAACTCAACAATTAAACAATTTAAACGCTTTTCTTTATTAAGAGAAGCGTCTTTAATAGGCGGGTTATTGTTTGGTGTATTTTGCTCATTTTGGACAACGTTGACTTTCCATTTAAGCGGAGCGCCTTTCAATTTTCAATCTGACACAATTGGAATGTATGGTTTTGTGGCGATCGCAGGTGCATTGATGGCACCAGTTTTTGGTAAACTAGCCGATCGAGGTAACTCGCAACGTTCCTTGACAATTGCTGTATCGCTCGTCATTGCAAGTTTAGTAATTGCTAAAATTGCTTCTAATTCTGCACTGGCGATCGCTGTTGCTGTATTGTTACTAGATGTAGGTGTGCAGGCAATTCAAGTCACCAATGTCGCAAGGATATACACTCTTGATGCTCAATCGAATAGTCGCATTAACACAGTTTACATAACTATCTATTTTATCGGCGGTGCTGTAGGTACTAGCATTGGTTTATTATGCTGGAATCTTGGTGGCTGGAATTTGGTAACTTGGCAAATGTTAGTTTTTACTTTGCTCGGATTTTTTATTATCGTCAGACCTAAAACAATTACAGCAAAAATAAATAAAGAATAACAAAAAATCGCGGTAACAAAGCAAGATCAAGCTGCTAAAAGCTTTATTTAGTAGTAATACTGTAATTATTCTCTATTGCTTAGGTTTTCGCTGTACTGTAGACCAGCTTTTTTCTCTCTAAAAATTTTATTTTTTGAAAGTATGCACACTTATTATTTTCCGAAAAAAATGTGCATAACTTTCATTAAGATATGGCTTTGCACCAATAACTAAATTTTCTCCTCATCAAAGCGATATCTATAAACAATCAGCTTATATTAAGAAAAACTGGGGATTTCAGAGTTAGAATCTTTTGATGTTGCAGTAGAGCGCAATGGTGAAGTGTTTTGGCTTTTTGCAGATAGAATTACTAGCAATTTAGGCAGCGCAAGGCAAGCAACAGTATTTAGCAGCGTCAGTAATATACCATCGATTAAACTCATGTGCGATCGTCCTTATTTCAAAATTGGTGTTTACTATATTTTTAGTTTGAAGCAAAATTAGTACAATTGCTTCAAAGCAGCATTTTAATTTCTTTTATCGGTTATAAGCTAACTTAATATATTCTTATAATTTCAATTCGACTCGTAAAATCTCTTTTCCTCTGCGTCCCGCCAGTTGCGACAAGTCGGGGAACCCGCCCAACGCACTGGCTTCTCTGTGCCTATGCATTTAAAAAGTAATTATTTTAACTACACAAGTGCAGATAATACGGAGGATACAGAGATAAGAAGTTAATGTCTAAAATTGTTATCCACCTTGAAAGGGCTAGCCTTAAATATTATTTTCTTGACAAGCTGAAATTAATTACTATAGTCTATTATTTTACACGTTTTTCAGTAAGATAAATAATCATAATCATGAGCAAGAGAGTTAGCATTTTGCTAGTAGCAGTATTGGTTGCAAATTCGACAGCAGTAAAGCCTTCCACTGCGACAGAAAAGAATCCTAATTTCTTTGCTAAGAATATTAACTCTATAGCTTTGGCTCCAATTAAAATAGGACAAGCTATAGAACCTAGAGTTATAAAGCTTCATCTAGCAGATTCTGGTGTTTCAGTAGGAAGTGTTTTGTCTTGGGGATTTGCTGGTTTGATTCAAAAAAGATCCACTGATTGGGTTCGTTTAGAAATAACTGATAATCAAGTAAAAGTAGTACATACAACAAGAACAACTAATTGGTTAACTCAGGTTTCTAAATGGTGGGATCATCCTGTTAGAAAAATTGCTTTTAAGCCAGATTCTTGTCAAGTAGGTAATGTGTCAAATCAAGGTGGCTCAAATATAGAAACCCAACTAAGAGATATAAAAAAATTATACGATTCGAAATTAATAACAGAGCAACAATATCAAGAATTACAACGTAAAATAATTAATCAAATAACTACAACACCAAATCAACCTTCCACTAGTAACTCTGAATGTGTTTTATTAGGAGAAAACGCGATAGTACAACTGAAAGATATTAGTTTGGTGACTAAAGGAGAGTTTAAAATTGAATATTTAGAAGGTAATGAATGGAAATATGCAGCTTTTAGAGTACCAGAAAAAGAATATCGGTAGCAGTCTGCATTCAAGAACATTTTCCACCTGTAAATTGGTGTTTAGACTCAGAATATCACCCCAACCCACCCCTTAAAAAGGGTGGCTTAGTTCCCTGCTTCTTAAGGATGGTTAGGGAGAATCAAATCCTAACTTAACTATATTTGAGAAGGCGTAAGCCCTCTAAGCGGAGAGCTTCAGGATATAGAGCTTTATAAATATTGCAATTTGGAGATTGAATATCATAACGGCCTGTAGCCTTAAACGTAGCCAAAGAGCAACCACCCGTACACCAGTATTTCCACTCACATGTACGACAGCCTTCTTTGTCTTCAACAGATAAATTCTGAATACCTGTTTTATCTTGTCGCACAACACTTAAAGGATCTTGAACATCAACTGAGGATATAGTTTTATGTAGCTGCATCTGACATTTGGCAATTTGTCCTTGATAATCAAATACAAGATAGCTTTGCCCAACTCCACAAGTTCGTTTATGAGGAGATGCTAAATTAGCACGATCGACTAATGAACCTAATAAGCTTCGATTAGGTAATTTCAATTCAATAACTTTGAATGCTGCTAACATTCCTTGAATCATTCTAGATTCTTCTAGTTGCAAGTCTTCGTAAGAAGCTGACAGTTCATTTTCACGATAAAAGTTGAAACTAAAGGGCAGATTATTCTCCAATATCCATTCAATCAGATCGGGTAATCCTTCTGCATTGCGCCCGCTAATGGTGATGGAAATATCGGGTATCAGCCCATTTTGTAAAGCAATCTTAATACCCCGTTCAACATCTTGAAATGAACCCTTTCCGCCTGCGTAATTTCGTTGGATATTGTGGAAATCTGATAATCCATCTAGTGAAATCATGAGACGCAGATTCAATCTTTGAAGCATCTCGATAATCTCAGGTGTAATCAATGTTCCATTACTGAGAACAACTCCATCTAATATAATGCCTCTTTCTTTGCTAAGGGATTGAGCGTATAAATGCAGTTCTTTAATTAAAGGAGAGCATAATAATGCTTCTCCTCCGGCATACTTCAGTTTGACGCGGCGATAATGATTTAAGCTCGCAGAGCGAAATGTAGATTCAATAGCTGCTCTGCCTATCTCTATTGACATATCCCTTGCTAAATGAGGAAGATAGCAGTAGTCACATCTTAAGTTACAGCGATCGGTGATATGTAACCATGCAGATAAAGTTTCTGGTATTTCATTTAGGTTAAATGAGCTATTTTTAGGAACAATTAAACGGGCTTGATATAGCTCTTGAATAGCTGTCTGTAAGTCTGTTTGGTTAATGTGAGAATTCTCTTTTGTGATATCATCTAATTTATGAGAATTTGTAAATATATTTCGTAAATATAATGCGGATTCATTTAGAACTGCTACTTTATGATTAGTTCCATAACAGATAGAGTAAGTATCATCTAGATTCATTATTTGCGAATTGGGAGATATCACAAACTCTGTCTCAAACATCCCCAGACATAATGATATATCTGAGCCTAATTCTGCTAAAGGGGATAAGTCACAGGCACAATCCCCTCCATCACAATCGCATTGTCCAGTTGGTACGCAGGTAGAATTGAGAGAAACTAAAATTCTGGGTCGATCAATTTTTTTACTAAGCATGAGAAGATGGCTGTTTTGTTGCACGGATTCTAGTCAAAAACATTTGTTGATCGCACCATTCTTTGAGAGCTTTATTATCTTGCCACTGATGTTTGAGTTGCTGGATTAGGGTTTTAGAAAGTTCTATAGGCAACCGTTCGATTTTCTTTTGCAGCAGATTTAACTCATGTTGGATCGAATAGGGACCAAAACCTCCATCCTGGAAGATTTTGGGTATGCCTTTAGCATATTTTGCAAAGGCAAGATCGTAGTTCGCCTGTTGAAATGCCACATCACCTTCTATCCGTAACATCCTACCAAAGTACAGTTGATAGGTATTTTGATATGACTGGAAGCGATCGCTAAGTTCTCGTGCATAATCTGAAATATGCTGGTATGCTTTTGCATAATAATCAAACTCTGCTTTCCCTACCAGGCTATCGATGGCATACCGCCTGTCATTGTACTCTAGACTAGTGTGGTAAGAGCGATCGTTGAGTTTGAGAGCTTGTTCTTGCAAAGAGCGATCGCACTTTTGAAACCCAAGATGCCAGTAAACACTGGCCGTTTGATGCCAAATTCCAGGCAATTCCTCTTCTAGTCCGTATTTTTCTGCCAGTTTCAGGCTTTTTTCTAAAGCATCTTGAGCCTGACTTAGCACATCTAGATCCCACTTTACCTGTGTTACATCCCAAACGGCTTCATTTACTACCTCGGCACTAAACCACTGATTTAAGCCTAAATGAAAGTATGCTCTACACAATATTCGATTATCATCTTCCTCATTATTACAACGGCTTAATGCTCGTTCAAGTAGCTGTTTAGCTTTAACATAGTTCCCCTCATTTACCGAAATAGTCGCAGAGGCAATTTCAGCATTGGCAATTTCGCGTTCAGTCTCTACACTCGACCACATATCAATAGCAGCCTTAAAACACTGTTCAGACTTGATATAATTTTTTTGTAATCCGTATAAATATCCCAAGTTATTCTGAATACTAGCCATAACTTGAGTTAAACCTTTGTTAGGAGTGTCAACTTCCATAGCAGCATCCCAACCTAGTTTGTAATATTTTTCAGCTTCGTTAAAATTGTTAAGTTGTCGATACAGATAACCAACTTGGTTCGCCACACCCGGAATCGCAGATGCTAGCTTTTTACCTTGAACTAAACATAAACACTTTTGCTGATATTTCAAAGCTTCATCATAAAGATGTAACTTAGCATTTAGCATTCCCAAGACATTACAAAGGTCTGGTTGATGAGAAGAATTAGAAGATTTATTAGCTAACATAGCCTCTAATTTTCTCACTTCATTTTCTGTTGTACCCTTGTCTTTTAGAGCGTGGACAAGCTTTGCTTCAAAAATAATCAACTTAAATCTTTGATCGAAATTTAGCTCTTTTTCAAACTGTTTTACAACTGCCAATAATTGATTAACAAAGCTGAATTTCTTTGATTGACTGCGGATCGTATTAGTAACTTCATGCCAAGTTTCAAAGCCGATAGTTGGGTCAGCGTATAAAGCATTCCATAGCCATCGCATTGTATTGAATTCTCGCAGTTGTTTCAGTTCTTCAATTAGAAATTCAATATTAGCGGCTTTATTAGAATTATCAGAGTAAAGTTGAACCTCCAATATTCTTTTCTGCGGCCCTAGCTGATAATCTTTTTCCTCAAAATATTTGGCAGCAATACGACTATCTCGTTTTCTCCATTCCAAATCCGGGTCAATATCTGACCATACAAATTTATCAATCAATTCTCGCACAATATCATGTAATGATATTTGATTACCACTCATTACTGGTTTGATAAAAAAGTAGCTCTGAGCATCAATAAATAATTTTTGAGCATCTTCTGTCGATAGTTCTAATAGATTAGCAATATCAGAACTATCTAATGGATAAATACGTGAAAGTAACAGGGTTAGCCTATCCATTGATGTCCGAAGCTGCGTAATATGTCGAACCATCTCAGCTTCAAATCCACCCGTTTTCTCCAACCTGGCTGGAATAGTTTCTATATCTTCACTCTCTAACCAATCTGGAATAACTTCTCGATAAGCATACTCTACCCCAAATTCAATCATAATGGGGCTACCACTAGAAAGAACTATGATCTTTTGAACTAAGTTTTTCCCAAGAGTAAAATGAAGTTGCTCCTCTTTGGAAAGAATGTATGTCTGTACATCCTCATGAGTAAATTCATTTAACTCCAAATAGGTTAGTTCTGTTTCTGTGAACGACTTTTCCAAAATTTGACGAGCAATACTAGGGCGGCCTGCTAAAATTAATACGGCATTATCTAGTTGCTGGCATAGATTACCAATATATTCCCAAACTTCCGCTCTTCCCTCCGCTTGTCCTAACTTCTCAACTGTGTCAATTAAAAATACTAATCTCTGTTGTTTAGATTTTCGATTAATTTCATCGACTAAAAACTTTTCAAGCTGTCTTCGTTCTTCTTGGTATGCAGTTTGACTGAGGTGGTTTTCATCTTCTCGTAGTTGTCGTAACCGGAGCAGCCATTCTTGATATGTATTATCATACAATTGCTTGGCGATTTGAGTGCATAAATCTTCTGCATCATTAAAAACAGGAGTATCGCAATCAATAATTTCACTGGTTCCAATGTTTACTTGGTTGAGGCGGTTTTGTAATTCATTAAGCAACCAAGTTTTGCCAATTCCTCCTCTACCCTCCACTAAAACAACATGAAGCGTATTAGCTTCTTGAACAAGGGTAATAATTCGATTTAGATGTTCTTCACGACCAACAAACTCTAATTTATCTATTTCAGACATAATAGGCTCCTGAGTTAATTATTTTGAATAGCTTCATCAAGCTTATGAATTAAATATCTATAGGGTGTATCATTATATTCCTCATTGTGGAGATAGTAATTTACAAGAAACTGGAATTCCCAGTCATGCTCTACTTCAGATTTAAGCGTAGACAGAAATTCATGGGTTTGCTCTTGGTCTGTATTGCGGAATATTCCAATAGTTTCTTCAACAGTTTCATCAAAGAAACTTCTGCGAAGTTCTTGTCTATAAGCTAAACTATCGACACCACAATTGATAAATCCAGCATGTTGCTGAAGGCTTTGAAAAAAATACTGCATTGACCAAGTTCCTGCCACCGCAGAATCATTCTTGGATTTAAGCTCGTGAACATATTCCCAGCAAATTTGAGCCGCTTCGCTACAAAGCTTTTGAAAGCTATCAGGCGAACTTTGTCGAAGTAGACCAATAACTAGCAGCCGACGGGTCATTCCATCTTTGATAATCGTTTTGTCACGAGTAAAAATTGATGTCTTTGTCAGTTCTGCGTTTAATTTAAAACTATCATCACTGAAAGGTAGCTGAAATCTTTTAACGGCTTCCTTTAATATCCAATTACCATTTAGTATGGGAAATATACTCAGTTTCTCAATAGATTCATAGAGATGATTATTTTCTTTAGTCAAGCTTTCTTTAATCTGATCTCTACAATGTTTCAGGGTTCTTTCCCATAATTTGCTACCATAACTTTTTAAAAATAAATTAACTGTGTAACCACCACCTCTATAAGCTTTTAGGGCTTCAGCAATTCCCCCTGGATGTCCGCCAGTTAGATAAAGTAAGTGTCCTGCTAGTAATGCAAGACTTTCAGAAGTCATCTCAATCGGCTTGAGATATTTTGTTGCGGTATCCTGAATTACTTCCCAATTAAAAGGCGAGAGGATTAGTTTAGGGAAAATCCGATCTGAGGGAAGATCGGTAAGACATCTGGCTGCAATTACAACTCGAAGACTTTTGGAATTATCTTTAAAGAATTGTAGTTCTTTCAAACACTTTTCAATTCTCCATCCCAATTCTTTAAGTTGATCAAAAATCTCGTTTAAACGCTGTTTTTGTGGGGCATTTCCATCCAGATCGATTAGTAGTACAATACCTTTCTGTCCCTGCGATTGCCATTTAGCCCAATTTCTATGTAATAATAAACCTAAGTGTTCTCCCCAAGGCAACTCATTTCCTTCTTCAATCTGAAGATTGAGAGAAATAGCTAATTCTTTTTCTAAGTCTTCAATATTTTGATCTCCAGACATGGAAGCATAAGCGCAACACCATTGTAATTCTTGAAACCGCTTCTGGATCTGTTTGAGAAATGCTGTTTTCCCGTAACCTTTAGGAGCCGTTATCAGACGATAAGTAGGAGAATTATTTGCTGTAATTTCAGTAATTGCAGCATCCCGATTAGTGAATGGTATTTTATCAGGATCAACTTGCTCTAGAGTTTCTTGATTTAGCTGGTTTAACTCTGAATCAGCTTTTTTTATTTCCTCAAATTTATTATCAAGTTGCCTTTGTAATTTATTTTTATCTACATCATTAACCGTCCATCCTATTTGGTCGCTGATACTTTCAATGTCACTTTTTAAACGGGCTATTAGCTGCTCAAGATACTTCTTTCGGAAATCTGAAGAATTTTTCATTGCATTTAAATGGCATTAAGTTCGCTTTCTACTCGACCGAGTTCTTGTAGTATGGTGTTGATTTGGCGTTGAATGATATTGCGATCGCTCGCAGCGAGTGTATAGTTAAGCTGGTTGTATGCTGCTTCGTAGTCACTGCTTAGAACCTCAAAGCGTTGTTGCAAAGTCTTAATTTTGAGTTGTTGTACCCGGCTAGGGCTATTCTGAGTATGTGCATTTGATGAAATCGGCAAGGTTATTTCATCCCATGCTTTGCTCAATACGTCCGCCGGAATCATGAAAGCAGTCTTGATATCTTCTCGCTGTTTCTCCGCCGCTACAGCCATACCAACTACTCCTGCAAGGGTTTCATCCCATATAAGCGCACCACTAAAGCCCGGTTCTATCCTGTAGCCAGTTACCTTGCTATCTTCCAATTGCACCCATCCCTTTCCTTGCCCGTCTCGCAACACCCCCGTAGACCAAACGCCATCATTGTGTCCGTGAGGAAAACCAACTATGCGAAAAGGATGCTCCCAAACGTTACTGGCTGAGATTAGCTTGATAGGTTGCGCTTCATGAGGTAACTGTCCTTCGATTTGCAACCCAGCTATATCTTCAGGTTCAGAGGTTGATACGTTGTTGACAACGGGTTGCCAAAAAACAACTTTAGCTTTTAGCTTTTGCCCCGACGCAATTAAGGGGAAATCTAAGTAAATATCATGACTAGGAGCTTCAACTATATCTTCTGGTAAAGATAGAGCCGAGGTAACAACATGAGCGCATGTCAGGATATAATTTTGACTTCGCCCTGACACTAAAAAACCTACACCAACTACCGCACCATTGGGATGAAAAATCCGAGCGATCGCTGATCTAAAAGCTGGAATATAATTATCTGCAATCGATGCCATACGTTACTATGCCTTGTTTTGCTTCCATTTCAAGGTAATTTCGTAGTTAGCCTCACCACCTACAGAAGTGAAAATTGCACCCGCAACAGCATTTAACTTAATACCAAATTTCACCTCTACCTCATCGGCAGGTGTATTAAGCTGACTCAGTTTGGTGATAATTGCTGAAGCTACAGGTTGTATTTGATCCAATACTTCATCAAATTTCTTTTTAGCTTCAACTACTATTTGCCCAGTATCTGGTCTGGCAACACGTACAAGAGAATTGCTATTTTCTGGCTCATCAACTTCAGCTAAAAACTTTGTGCCATCTTCTAGAGAAAACTCTGTGATTTGTTTCCGAATCATGGTAGAACCTGTAATTTTCAATTAATAGTTGAGTGTGTAAATAATCAAGATATTTTGCCGAAGTTTTTTGGACATAATCTTCTTTTAATGTAAGAGGTTGTTTTAAAAGTAATTGTCTGTGCTTTTAAGTACTTCTAGATCCCCCCTAGCCCCCCTTAAAAAGGGGGGAACCGGAATTAAAGTCCCCCTTTTTAAGGGGGATTTAGGAGGATCTGAACTTTTGATACCGATAAGGGGACTTTTAAAACATCCTCTAAATAGGCAGGTGCATATATAAAGTTTGTAGTCTTGCCATGAGCAATTCATCGCTCACTACGAACAATGCTTGCTGCAAACTTTTCTTGGGTCAATTCTAGAAGTTTGTGAAGTTTCTTAATAAACTGACCAACTTTCGGCTGTTTGGGCGTTAAAGCTGTTTGACTCTCATGTAATAGATTTAATAATTAATATATTAATGGTTATATTAGTTATATATAGGAATCATATTTGATTTCTGAAAAGGACTGCGAGATAATACGGGTAAAAATATCTGTCTAATAACGAACAATGATAACCCAGCGTCTAGAAATGGCGATCGCAGAATTACAAGAATTTATAGA
>NZ_JADEXT010000078.1:0-16797 GCF_015206985.1 Nostoc sp. LEGE 12447
CCTGCCCCCTGCCCTCAAACCCGTACCTTCGTACTTCATGCAAAAGAAAACATCAGTAATTCTCCTGACTTGTCATTTCACCTTGCGAAAGCTGATTGCAGACAATTGACGATCGCCATACATTATTCTGACCCAAGTCCTCATTGACCAGATTAACTTTTTAGGATCATCAGTTTCATTATGCCCAGTTCCAAAATCTTAGCCCAATCTTTCGACTATTATGGAGTTTACCCCTGCCCAGTCTGTCGAATAGGTAAGATTTCTCACATGCCATTGATGGAAGCGATGGCTTGTGATTTTTGTCAAGAGATTTTTACAGTCAACTTAGAAATCCAGCAAATCAAGATGCCTTCTAGACAACCACCATTAACTTGGCGTTGGAATGGGTTTAGTTGGACAGAAGGCCAGTTAGAAGGTGTGGAGTTAGGTTGGGGTTATGGACTAGCGGCAGCAGTTTTTGTAATTCTTCCCACTACTTTAATTGGCATAGTAGCTTACTATTTTCCTGCTGACCTCAAGGAACCCATTACTTGGACACCATATATTTGGACAGTATTGACCTTTTTATCACATTTATCAATTATTGTTTGGATTGTTATTGAAATTTATCAAATTCCAGTTGCAGCATATTTAAGAGCGATCGCTCGATGGAGAAATCGGGAGATGGAGAGATGAGGAAGCAGGGGAGTGGCAAAAGATGCAGCGAATACATGGCTCCATCACTCATAATTAAGTTGATTGTCCACCAAAATATCGTATGAGCGATCTGGAGCGGTACTATAGAATTTTGGAATTAGAGCCTGGGGCAACACTTGAAGAAGTGAACCAGGCTTACAAAGATTTAGTCTTTGTTTGGCATCCCGATCGCATTCCCAAAGAAAATCTCCGTTTACAGCAGAAAGCACAAGACAAGCTGAAAGCCATAAATGAAGCTCGTGAAAAATTGCGCTCTTTAAAAACCAAACATCAAACCATATCTAATTCACCTTCACCTTCACCTTCACCGTCATATCAACAGCAAACATCACCTCAAAAAACCCAGCCACCACCGAAGCAAAACTCAGACTTGAGTGGTAAAGACTATAGTCGGGCAAATTTGAGCAACAAAGACTTATCTGGCAGAAATCTGAGTTATGCCAACTTGAGCGGTGCTAATCTCAGCGACACTTTTATGCACAAAGTCAACCTCAGAGGGGCGAATTTATCTGAAGCAAATTTATTTCGGGCAAACCTCCTTTTAGCGGATCTCAGGGAGGCGAATTTACGTGGTGCTAATTTAATTGGTGCGGATCTCAGTGGAACTGACTTACGAGGAGCGGACTTAACAGGAGCGCGGATTCGTTCTGGTGAGCGCCTTTTGGTTAAATTAATTGGCGCTAACTTAGCTGGGGCAATTATGCCTGATGGGGAAATTTATCAATAACCGAGGTTGCACTACGATACAGAGTCAGGTAGCACAGGTGTGCTACCCAATTTTTTTGAGTATAAAAGACCAAAACACTTGTAGAGACGGCGATTTATCGCGTCTCAAAAACCCAAAATTTTTGCAAGTAGCCCTTAACCCAAGCGTATTAGTATAAGTACCTAAGTTGACACGCATAAGTAATGCTGTGCCCTTGCCTGGCGGTTAAATCATTAATTGCGATCGCCTAGTCAATTTTACGGGAACACAATATAAAATCTTTAGTCATTAAGCAAGTACAGATTAAATATCCAAGGCTTAACTAAGAAGTTAGAAGTCAAAAATTAGAATTAATTAGAGAAAAAATATCGCTAATTGTAGACTGCTAAATATTTTATTTAGTGAGGTAAGGTGTTGATTTTTATTCAGCAGTTATACATTAATTACGTATTTACTCTAAATTAGAACACTGAATTTAATTTAGATACTTCTATAAGTAATTCAGTTTAATTCTAGTTACCTAAATTTCAATATGCAGATGTAGCTTCGGTAAGTTAAACAGCTAACTTTTCGATAGTTTTGAGATGTCTATTATGGCTTTAACAGTCTATATTTCGGCTTCTTTGAGCAGATTGTCTAGTTTGCAAATTTATACTTGCCCTATTAATGCGTTGATTATTTAACCGGAAATAAGTTTGCTTTAGATTCTTTATATATCAAGAGTCTATCAGCTTGTCATAAGTTATACATGGGCTTTGCCTCCCATTTAAATATGGTCGATACTGATTTTTTTAACGATCAGTTTTCCGGAATCAGCCGCAACAAATTTGGAGCTAACACTATCCAAATACTCAAAACAGGTGAGTTATGAATAATCAAAATTTCAAGACAACATCTATCAACTTTATCAAATCTTTTCTAGCTGCGGCTACACTGATAACAGCTTCCGTCGGCCCTGCTTTTGCTAACGACAAAGTGGAAATTGTAGGTGCAGAATATGGTGGTAATGGCTGCCCTGAAGGATCTGCTAGTGTAAGTGTCAGCCCCGATGGTCAAGAGCTAAGTATTCTATTTGATAAGTTTATAGCTGTAGGGAATAAAGCAGAAGAAAGACGCAAAAACTGTAACTTAAGTATTCCAATCAAAGTCCCCCAAGGCTTTCAAATTTCCCTCTACGATGCTGATTATCGGGGCTATGTTGCTCCTAGCACAATTGGCAGACTAAGAGCAGAGTACTTTTTTGCTGGTCAGCGTGGGCCTGTTTTTTCTCGGACATTTAACGGCGAAAGTGATTACAACGTTCGTGATCAATTAGTGACTGTAGCTGATGTTTGGTCACGCTGTGGTGACAGTGTAAATATGCGGGTAAATGCTGCGATGACCGCCAGTGGTCAAGGTATAGCAACTGTTGACTCCTTTGACCTCGCCCACCGAGGGTTGGTTTATCACGTCAAATATCGCCAGTGTCGTTAAGTCTTTTCAAAGCCAAGAGCAACAAACTTTTAGCTTTAAAAAAATCTAAGGCTTTGTTGGCTTGAGCAACAAGGAACCTAACACTCTGTATCGATGTTAGGTTTTCTTACATAACTCAACAAAGCCTTTTTTGCACTTAAAGCTTTCAAATCTTTTAGTACCAAGTAAGTCGGGAATCTGACCTAGCCTCATCTATTCCTACAACCAACCTGTAAAATTGAATATGATACATCAAGGCTTTTAGGCATTGTGAACTTTTTTATTGGTTGTGCTGTTTGGGCATATAAAGGTTGGGTTGGCGAACTTTACCCCCAAGGTACTCGCACCGCCGATTTTCTCAATCTCTACAGTCGTCGTTTCACCACTGTAGAAGGTAACACCACCTTTTATGCCGTGCCTAACCAACAAACAGTAACCCGTTGGGCTGCCGAAACACCAGCAGGTTTTGAATTTTGTCTAAAATTACCGCGAGATATTACCCATCAAGGGTTGCTACAACCTTATATTCCGGCGGCTTTAAAATTTCTGGAAGGGATGCGCCCTTTAGGTAAGCATCTTGGGCCAATATTTGCCCAGTTACCACCTAGTTATGCACCTGCATTACTTGAAGATTTGACTAGCTTTCTGGAAGCTTGGCCGCGCACAGATGCACCCCTAGCCCTGGAAGTTCGTCATCCCGACTGGTTCAGAGAACCCCATGCTAGTAATTTGACAGCGCTTTTGCAAAAGCTAGGTGTAGGACGGGTACTTTTAGACTCGCGCCCCATTTACACTGGAGATGATGACCCCCAGTTGCAATCAGAACGACGTAAACCCAAATTACCGTTGCAATTGAGTGTGACAGCACCTTTTACTCTGATTCGGTTTATTTCCCATCCAAATTTATCAGTGAATCAGCCGTTTATGGAAGAGTGGGTAAGGCAGATTCAGCAATGGTTACAGGCGGGAGTGCGAATTTATTTCTTTGTTCATTGTCCAATAGAAGCGCGATCGCCTAACATAGCTCGTCACTTCCAACAGCTATTAGAACAGAGTGATACACCAGTTCCACCCTTACCTTGGAATAACCTTGAGCATCCCCCCAATCAGCTGAGTTTATGGTCTTGAAAGGCAAGGCGCAAGGATCAAAGGAAATAGTCCCACAGAATGAAATTTATAACTTTTATAATATATCTAATGTTTAGTGATAAAAAAAGAGCGATAATTAGTATTTCAGTACTTTTCTGTTAATGCTTGATATTTCTTTCTTATTGACAAAAACGGCTATTACCGTTTTTGTTAAATGGTGATGAGGGTTTAGGTGATAGATAAATATATCTAAAAAGAAAAGTATTGATTTTTAATATGTAATTTAAGCATTTTTTGAAAGCAGTTACGCCAAAGGAGGTTAAGATGAGTCGTCTTCTTTATGAAAGTTCAGTCTCATACAAAGGATATCTCATCATTCCATTCGTTTTTGGGAAAGTTGATAATTACGAGATTTATTCTTATAAATTACTATCTGAAATTGGTCACAGAAGCCAATTTCATAAAGCAGAAAACCCAGTAGGAATCTATGGAAGTAGCGTTAGTAATATCGTTGACATTGCAAAAGAACATATCGATCAAAACTCAGACTTTGTGAACCAGAGAGATTTTTTTAAGTCTCGCTACATTTACCGTAACCATTTGATTATTATCTTTCAAGAAGGAGACAAATGCTTTTATGACCATTATCCACCAGAGTTATTGAATAATATTGCGGCTCCAAAATTATTCAAATCCGAATACGAATGCTTGAGTTGGATTAAACAAGGACTTGATGGGCCACAGGTGCGACAAAGAGCTATTTGAAAAAGACAGAAGTTAGGAGTTAAGAGCAAAGCAAGCTTAATATAGGACTCATATTTGATTTTTGAAAAAAATCAGTATAGCTCAAATAGGCTTTTTAACTGTTGCCTATTCCCTGTTGTCTGTTGCCTTCCTATCGCGCTTGCGCTGGGCGAACAGAAATCAAATCAGATTGCTATATCTGCTTTTTAAACGAATTTTCTGGAATAGGCTAGTGTAGTAATGTAGATTATTTACTGTAGTACATAAGGAGGACGAACTATGACTGAGTTGCTAGCAGTCCGGGTTAATTTGACCATCCCAACCCAACGGACACAAGGCACAGAGATTCTTGTTCAGTCCTCTTTCTACAGGAATGACAACTAGAATTTACAGACATTATTGTGCTGGGGGCTTCCCTGCATAGAAATGTCCTCCTCTGTGGAACCTTGTGCAAAACAAGTAGCACACATCGAGGAAACATCAATGAATTTGGATTATTTAGGCTGGAGTGACTTTTTTGCTCGCAGCTTTGAACCCTATCGCTTACAAGGATTTAGTGTTGGTAGGGTTGCGATTGAATACAGAAATACTTACACCCTTTATAGTGAAGAGGGAGAACTGTCAGCAGAAGTTGCAGGCAAATTGCGGCATCGGGCTTCCCAACCACAAGACTTTCCAGCAGTGGGAGATTGGGTTGTTATTAGTGTAAGAGAATCTGAAAGACAAGCCACCATCAACGAGATTTTACCCAGGAAAAGCAAATTCTCCCGCAAGACGGTAGGTAGTAAAACAGAAGAACAAATTGTTGCAGCTAATATTGATACAGTTTTTTTAGTCTCAGGGCTGGATGGCGATTTTAACCCTAGAAGAGTTGAACGTTATCTAATTCTGGCTTGGGAAAGTGGTGCAAATCCAGTAGTGGTGTTAAACAAAGCAGATTTGTGTAACTCTCTAGAAGAGTACTTAGCACAAGTAGAAGCAGTTGCTTTGGGTGTACCAATTGTAGTTTTAAGTGCCACCAATCATCAAGGATTAGATGGCTTAAAACCTTACCTGCAAACAGGACAAACAGTTGCTTTGTTGGGGTCTTCTGGTGTTGGTAAATCCACCATCACTAACCAACTACAAGGCACATCTGTGCAAATGGTACAACCAGTACGGCGAGGTGATGACCGAGGTAGACACACAACAACTCATCGTGAATTAATTTTGCTCTCTACTGGTGGATTAATTATTGATACGCCAGGAATGCGGGAAATCCAAATTTGGGCAAGTGACGAAGGTTTGCAAGAAACTTTTACAGATATAGAAACCTTGGCCCAAAAATGCCATTTTCGTAATTGTCAGCATAATAACGAACCCGGTTGTGTAGTCCAGCAGGCTTTGGCTGAAGGAGAACTTGATTATTCCAGGTTTCTCAGCTACCAAAAGTTGCAAAAAGAACTCGATTACCTTACCCGCAAACAAGACCAGAGGATGCAACTAGCCGAGAAAGAACGCTGGAAAAAGATTCATAAAGCCATGCGAAATCATCACAAGCGCTAATTGCACAGGTATCAACTTCAGCTAAAACTCTTTTAAAACCTCGTTTCCAGCTAGAGACTGGAAACGAGAAGCAAGAGACAATCTTTAAAAGCTTATTAGCTTTTACCTTAATTGAATCTACTTTCATGACGAATTTTAAAGTGAAAAATAACAAATTGTATTTTTTTATAAAACATTAGTTTTAAATACTTTTATCAAATATCCGAAAGTATCTAACTGTACATATTGACTATGGCAATAATTTAAATAATTGGCAACCTTTGAGCGTGTAACTTATGGCTATAAAAGATTGTAAGGATAATCTTCTATCTAGTAAATAAATAATTTGAGATTTGACAAATAAATTATTGAGATGTATGTTATGGTTTTTATAGGAATCAAAACGAGTGAAAGCACAAAAAAACTTCAAGATAATTTTGAGGCAAGCTCAAGAAAGTTTTTTTTGCTCTGGTAAGTCTACTTCAATTCGCTACATATTTCTGTAACAAAAATCTAAAACTAGATTGAGTAGGATAGTAGCCTTTGTAACAACTTGAAGTCAATCAAAATTTATCTGGGTATGAGCCAATAAGAGTTGGCTAACCTAGCTAGAACATTACCCGCCAAAGGCAATTACTCTTGGAGTCTGGGAAGAAAGACTCTTAGTACAGCCTGACAAATCCATAGAAATACAGAATATTTACAAACTTAGTTTTGTGGGAGCAAACATTTTCAACCGCGAACTAAGTTGAAGCAGTTGATGACTTTTGGAACAAAAACTCTAAGCAGAATGGTGCCATAAACCATACTGTCAAAAGTCACTTAGATATTGTCTAAGCTAAAGTGTTAGAGATTGCCTGTGCAAACATTATAGTATTGCACCTATAGCTACCACTTTTAGGCTGGAATTTATCTTGCTGCATCAATCACGAAACGATAAGCACTATTGAAGTTTTTGGCAATTTGACATCAGCAAAATCAAAGAAGTTGCAGTGACCATTTAGAGTGGATTGCAATTTGGTTGGTTGTGTGGTTCAGGGAATAAATCTGCGTTCGTTTGAATTCCTGCTGCAACCACTCTTGAGGCTTGAGCAACCATTTGGGATTCTGTTACAACAACTGACAATGCTGAAGTCAACGTTTTAAAGACTTCGTTATTAGGAGATAGAGATTTTCTATCACTTGAGCTATCGCTTTGTGGGTAAATATGTTCTGATTTTAGCTGTTTTTGTCGGGGTGCAATGTCTAGTGACAAGTTGCTACACGTTAACGCCAACAGGCTCTACTTCCCTACGTTCCAAGGGTGAATATCTCATATCAAGCTTCCGACCCATCAATTAAATCATTGTAGGAAAACACAACCATGGCTGACGAAAAGATTAGACAAATAGCTTTCTATGGTAAAGGCGGTATTGGTAAATCTACTACCTCTCAAAACACCCTTGCAGCAATGGCTGAAATGGGTCAACGCATTCTAATTGTCGGTTGCGACCCTAAAGCTGACTCTACCCGTTTGATGCTACATAGTAAAGCTCAAACAAGTGTTCTTCAATTAGCTGCTGAAAGAGGCGCTGTAGAAGATATTGAACTCGAAGAAGTAATGCTGACTGGTTTCCGTGATGTACGTTGTGTGGAGTCTGGTGGCCCTGAACCCGGTGTAGGTTGCGCTGGTCGTGGTATCATCACTGCTATCAACTTCCTAGAAGAAAACGGTGCCTACAAAGACGTTGATTTTGTAAGTTACGACGTTTTAGGTGACGTTGTGTGCGGTGGTTTTGCTATGCCTATCCGTGAAGGCAAGGCACAAGAAATCTACATCGTTACCTCTGGTGAAATGATGGCGATGTATGCAGCTAACAACATCGCTCGTGGTGTTCTCAAATATGCTCACACTGGCGGAGTGCGCTTGGGTGGTTTGATTTGTAACAGCCGTAACGTTGACCGAGAAATCGACTTAATCGAAACCTTGGCAAAACGTTTGAACACCCAAATGATTCACTACGTACCTCGTGACAACATTGTTCAACACGCAGAATTGCGTCGGATGACTGTTAACGAGTACGCACCAGATAGCAATCAAAGTAACGAATATCGGACATTGGCTACCAAGATTATCAACAACGACAAGCTTTCTGTCCCCACTCCTATTGAGATGGAAGAGTTAGAAGAGTTGTTGATTGAATTCGGTATCCTCGAAAGCGATGAAAATACCGCAATGCTTGTTGGTAAGACTGCTACTGAAGCACCAGTCAAGTAATACTAATTAAATAATGGTTTAGGGTGGGCTACTTGTCCACCCTTTTCTCATTCGTTTAAATCCCTAATAACTCAAGTTGCGGGTAATAAAATACAAATGAGGATATGGGAAATGTAGGCACAGTAAATAAGCGGTTGTACGAAATACAACTACCACAAAAGTGCAATCATGAATATTCAGTTTAGTTGAAGAGAAGGTGACATTTGTAACTTAGTCAATAAAAGCTTGTTGCAGAGTGTAGGCAAAAATAAAAGCTTGTAACTTCAGTAAAAACCCTTCATATGTTACTGCATGAATCGATTTTTGGAAACAACTCGTAACTCCGCTAAATACGGTTTCAATGTAGTGACGAATAGACTGTTTAATGTATTGAGTCCACGGTGCATCAAGACGTTTAGAGTTACTTTTTCGCATGACTTGCATCGAGATTTGACTAGTTTCAATTAAGTCATCTTCCACAGTGTAATCAAGATAGGCAGAATCGGCATAAACCTGAGTCCCAGGTGGTAAATTCAAAGGTAAAGCACTCAATCCCCGTATATCTGTCGCACTGGCTGGCATGAACACAAATTCCACTGGAATACCTGTTTTGGTAGTTAATAACTGTACTCTCACTCCATAAAAATAACGTTTCTTGGATGCGATATAACCCCGATATTCTTTCGATTGGATGAGCTTGGCATTAAAGATACGAATGTTATCACATATTGGTACGGGAAACGAGTCTAAAAGATATTCCGTATTTTCACTAATTTCTTTCAGTGCCATTCCTACTTGATGGAATAAATCGTTAATTAACATTGAGACATGATGCAATCGCCGATTAAATCGTGACTTTTCTAACATTCGTGGTATCAAATTATGATCTTTCATGTAGCTGCAAGCCTTACTATGATTACCACTAAAGTACATAGCTGCAATTATTGCCGTTGTGATAATTTCTGCATCACTCATTTCACAACGAATATCCTGATCATGTCCAATCGCCTTTAATAGGTCATCTATCACAGAATAGATCGTAACTATTTCATTTAACATATCTTCCTCCTCATTGTCTGTTTGGAGGGATTTTCTTTTTTCTCTACCCCTATGTCATCCCTCTTCCAGAGTAACTAGCAACTTGAGTTAATAGGGATTTTGATAAATTGCAATAGATGATATCTTCCCGTGACAATCACCTGTTTTCTTTCAATCCCTAATAGGGATTTTGATAAATTGCAATTTGTGGATGGTTCTCGCCCGAATTGTCTCTTTCTTTCAATCCCTAATAGGGATTTTGATAAATTGCAATTAGTCGCTCCCACCCATTGATCGCTCCCGATGCCTTTCAATCCCTAATAGGGATTTTGATAAATTGCAATGATTTTCCAATACCAAGAACCTTATGTTTAACCTTTCAATCCCTAATAGGGATTTTGATAAATTGCAATACAATAGGCTTTCCTCCCAAACAATTTGATAGCTTTCAATCCCTAATAGGGATTTTGATAAATTGCAATTAAACATAAGGTTCTTGGTATTGGAAAATCAGGAACTTTCAATCCCTAATAGGGATTTTGATAAATTGCAATGCCTAGCCAGAAGTATATATAAATCCCTAAAATCCTTTCAATCCCTAATAGGGATTTTGATAAATTGCAATGCTGGCTTCTGAAAGCTTTGCCCTATTTGGTTTTCAAGGTTCGGTTGCGCGAATGCTGAAATGATAACACGATGAATTGTGATTTGGCTAGAGGCAAATGGCTGAAAACTAGTCTCCATAGGGTGCGCGGATGGTTTAGAAATACGTAGGCGTAGCCCGCCGCCGGCATCGCTCCCCAGTTCTTGCACATAGCACAGTTCAGCCATTTTTCTAGTTACCCCTTTCCCAACACCTACCCATCCGCGCATTTAGCAAAAAAACTAATCTGATTGGAAAGCTGCCTACTTATAAATACCCTACTCGATTAGTTAGAGTGATGCCGGGGTGGGCTACATCTACAAAATACCAGCACCCCCATGATTAACTTTATTTGCCAACGTCTTCAAAGTCTGTTATCGCACAAGCAAACTCCCTAAAAGCTGTTTTAATCAAAACCTCTTTCGTTCCCCTTTCTAGCGAAGAATTACGTATCATGTCTGTTAATTCTATGAACAGTAGAGAAAACATAAAACGATCTTGCCGATCAACTTGTTTCAAGCAAGACGATATAAACTGATAAAGCTCTGTTTTTCTCGGTTTGGTTTGTTCTTCCCATATTTGTAACCCAAGCCGGAAGGTTCTTAAGCGGATCTCGTTGCTATTGAAGGACGCGTCTTTGTAGCGAACAGATACGCGTTGGGGTATTTCCATGAGTTTTAGCTATACATATTCAATGTAAAGTAGTTATTCACTTATATTTTGGCTTAACCGGAAAAATCTGGTATTTTGCACCAATCTCAACAGCCGTCATACATTAGCAACGAATGATGTGCGTGGAATCTAGACGGTTAGTAGGGGGTCGTAACTGTGCATTGATGTCAACTTCAAGTCAAAGCCAGTAAGCAGTTGCAGCCCATCCAGCTTAAACCTGGAAATGAGGTTTTAAAAGGGTTTTGGTTTCAGTAAACACTAATGACAGCCATCTACCCCTACTACGATCAATTTAGAGGATGCCCCAGAAATGGAGTAACCCTTGACCAGAAAAAGCTTCAATCAAAATCGCAGATAAAAAACCAATCATTGCAAGACGACCGTTCCAATTTTCACTTTGAGGAGTGAAGCCAAAACGCACAGCATTAGGATCTTCTGAAACAATAGGCGCAGGATTCTTAAAACCTGTCATGAGTAAAACTCCAAAGTTCAAGTGTTATAGCAGTTGTAACTGTCTGTAAAGTAATGTAACAGATGTTTAAAAAAATGCAACATTGTGTGAATAAAGAAAAGCTGAAGAAAAATCTGCTCAATGAAGAGGCAGGGGGGGAGGGGTAGGCTGAACAGGTGTAGGTATTTAACAAATGTGGCTGTAATAGGGTTTTTCCGTTGGTTGAGAACTCAAATTTTAATTTCTGATTTCCCACCCAAGAACGAAATTTCGTTATTTGAACCACGTTTAGAACTCTGTTTGAGAGTGCCCACTCATGCACAAATAAAAAACCTACACCTGTCAGCCTCCTCCTCCCTCATCTCTGGCAAAGTTAGCAACAATTCGACAACCCGCGCCCGGTTTACTGACAATTTCTAGCTGGGCATTTACTGTAGCCATTCGTTCTCGCATTCCCTGGAGTCCGTATCCGGCAACGGATTGATCGCATTCAAAGCCTTTGCCATTATCTTGGAGTATCAACGATAGCCCCGCCGCCGTTGTTTGAATTCTAATTTGAACAGCTGTGGCATTGGCGTGTTTATAAATATTGGTTAGCCCTTCCTGGATAATGCGATACACAACATGATTTACTGAATCGGAAAGCGGTTGTGACAAATCAATTTTGCAGTATGGTAAGACATCGGTGAGGTGATAAAATTCCTGTGCAAGGTTAGCGATCGCATTTTCGAGTAATTGTCCGTGGAGTGGATCGGAGCGAATTGCCGAAACTGATTCGCGTACCTCTTGCAAGGCTTCAGAACCCAATTTTTTCGCTGCTGATAAAAACGATCGCGCCCGATTAGGATCGGTTTCCCAAAGGGTTAATGCTGTTTCCATTTGCACATTTAGCGCTACGAGAGAATGTCCTAGAGAGTCGTGGATGTCACGCGCAATGCGATTGCGTTCTTCTAGCGCCACCATTTCCTCGATGCGTTGATTCAACGCTTTTTGATGATCGAGCGATCGCCTTAGTTCTGCTTCTGTCTCCTGCAAGCGCCGATTTTGCTCCTGGAGTTGCATTTGTAAGCGGCAAAGGTTGAGTTGATGCTCCATTCGAGCAACCACCTCTTCAATCTGAAAAGGTTTGTTAATAAAATCAACGCCTCCAACCGAAAAGGCTTTCACTTTATCAAATACCTCATTCAACGCACTAATAAAAATGACAGGAATCTCTTGTGTTTGAGGATTAGATTTGAGTCGCTGACATACTTCATAGCCGTTCATTCCGGGCATGGTAATATCGAGCAGAATCAAGTCTGGAGGTTGAGCTTGTATGCCAATCAACGCCATAGAACCATTGGTAACACTCCTCACTTCGTATCCTTGCTCGGTAAGCATTGCTGATAGGAGGCGAAGATTATCTAGAGTGTCATCAACTATGAGAATATCTCCCTTGGATGATTGGCTTAATTCCATACTTCTCAAAGGGCTAAGAGAGTCGTTAATTATCAAGCTAGTGGTAACTTAATGTAAATAAATTATGGATTATAAGTGATAATAAATTCCATTCATGCAACAAATCTATTGATGATATTGGTAATTTCCAAGGCACTGATAAATTTACATTTATTTATATTATTTTTTTATATCCGTTTACCTACTTAAGTTATTTTTATTGGCAGTAATTAAAAATAAATTGAGTACGTAAAAATTTTCCATTTTAATTACTTTACATAATTTTCTCACAATTTTAAATCAAGTTATAACCTTATTATTATCCGTTTTTTAGCTTGATTTTTCAAGATTGAGTAGCTAGGGCAGCGTACCAGAGTTAGCTCGGTACAAGCAAGCTATATGTAGCGTTTCTTAAAGGAGAAGGACTTAGAGGATTCTGAACTTTTTAAGAAAAAGATAAATTCAAACTCTCACAGAATAGGATGATGTATTAGTTTTCAATATTACCCAAAAGGGTAATATCATCTGAGAGAGTTAATCTTCTATAATTATGCCAAATAGAATTCATCAAAATCAAGAGGCTTCTGTGTAAATATTATTACCCCAACATTGCTGTTTAATTTCAGGAATTCGGATATGCCTTCTTTCACCCTTCAACTTTCAAAGCTTACTAAAAATGTGCAGTTGCGCCACATTCTTGTAGTGCCGTTTGTACTGCAAATTTCTCTAGCCGTAGGGCTAACTGGGTGGCTATCAATACATAATGGGCAACGAGCAGTTAATGAAGTTGCAATCCAACTCCGAAATGAAATCACAGCTCGAATCCAGCAGTACCTAAAGGTATATGTTGAAACGCCTCATAAAATCAATCAACTAAATGCTAATGCCATTAAGCTGGGTGAACTTAATATCCAAAAATTATTAACATTAGAACAACACCTTTGGTATCAACTGAAGACCTTTGACACAGTGACAGCAGTTTACTTTGGGTCAGAATATGGTGAACATGTTGCAGTTCAAAGGGCGGATGATGGTCAGTTTGAGGTGAAACTTTCAGGTAAGTCCACTGGGAATGAAATTCGGATTTACGCCGCAGACCAACCGGGACATTACACTAAATTATTAAGATCCAAGCCTAATTACGATCCTCGGACTCGTCCGTGGTATAAATCGGCAGTTAAGTCTAAGACACCTAGCTGGGGTGGAATTTATAAACTGTTTGCCACACCCAAATATGTGCTAAATGCCAGCTTGCCGATCTATGATGATGGCGGCAATCTGCTCGGCGTTACTGCTGTCGATTTTTCACTGACTGGGATTAGTCAATATCTGCGGAGTCTCAAAATCGGGCGAACGGGTGAAACTTTCATCCTAGAACGCCAAACAGGATTATTGGTTGGGAGTTCTGCCACTCAACAACCCTACGTAATTGCAAATCCGACAGCCCCAATCATAGATCAGAATCCGGTTCGAGTTCAGGCGATCGCAAGTAGTGATATTTTGACGCAACGCACTACTGAATTTTTGCAGCAACACTTTGTAGACTTAACCCAGATTACCGAAAAACAACAACTAGATTTTGACATTGAGGGTCAACGGCAATTTTTACAAATTGTACCGATGAAGCAGCAGGGATTGGACTGGCTAATCGTTGTAGTTGTCCCAGAACGGGATTTCATGGATCAAATTAATGCGAATACCCGTTCCACAATTTTACTTTGTCTATGTGCCTTTGCACTTGCAACTGGATTGGGCATTCTGACAGCCGGCTGGATTACACAGCCAATTCTCCGACTGGGAAGTACAGCCAAAGCGATCGCTGCCGGAAACTTAGACCAAAAGGTTTCAGTGAACAGTACAACCGAGTTAAACTCTTTGGCGGAGTCTTTTAACCTTATGGCCCATCAGTTGCGTGAATCCTTTTTAGCCCTAGCACGAACCAACGAAGAATTAGAAAGCCGAGTCACGCAACGCACCATAGAACTCGGTGAGAAAAATGCCCAACTTCAGAGGGAAATTCGCGTTAGCGAAGCTGCCCAAAAGAGTCGCCGAAAAGTAGAAGCAGCACTAAAAACATCCGAAGCAGAACTCCGATTAATGTTCGCTGCTATGACTGATATGGTAGTGGTTTTTGATGCAGAGGGACGTTACCAAAAGTATGTGCAAACAAAGTATGTGCTAACACAATCCTTCGCTTATAAGCCTGATATGGATCGCATTGGCAAAAAAGTTGATGAAGTTTTACCAAAAGAAATCGCCAATTTAATACTTGATGCCATTCAGCAAGCGTTGCATCTGAGAGAAGAACCCAGAAACCCAGATGGAAGTCGCAAAAATGTTTTTGTTGAATACCACTTATCAAACAAGAATCGAGAAACTTGGTTTTTAGCTAGTGTTTCGCCATTAACTGACAATACAGTACTTTGGGTGGCTCGTGATATCACCAAGCTGAAAAAAACCGAAGCCGCGCTCAAGCAAGCCAAAGAAACCGCAGATGCTGCCAACCTCGCCAAAAGCCAGTTTCTCTCTAATATGAGCCATGAACTGCGGACTCCTCTTAACATCATCCTTGGCTTTACCCAACTGCTGCTGCGAAATCGTTCGCTTAACTCACAGCAACAAGAATATCTTGATACGATCAATCGCAGTGGCGAAGACTTACTGACCTTAATCAATGATGTATTGGAAATGTCCAAAATTGAAGCAGGTCGAATTATCCTCAGCGAAACAAATTTTGATCTCTACGGGCTTTTGGATCGCTTGCAACAGATGTTTGCATTGAAAGCCCAATCGAGAGGATTAAAACTCATTTTGGAGCGATCGCCAACCATCCCCCAATACATCTGTGCCGATGAAAGTAAATTACGCCAAGTTCTAGTTAATCTATTAGGAAACGCAATTAAGTTTACGCGGATCGGTCAAGTAACCTTGCGGGTAGAAACTCCTAACCAAAACATCACACCAGATGAACCCATCACCCTGAACTTCAGCGTCGAAGATACGGGTTGCGGCATTGCTGATTCTGACTTCAATCGTCTATTTGAGCCATTTGTCCAAACAGAGGCGGGACAAAAAGCTCAGGAAGGGACTGGACTTGGATTACCCATCAGCCAGCGATTTGTGCAACTCATGGGCGGAGATATCAGGGTGAATAGCACGCTAGGAAAAGGCTCAATTTTTACCTTTGATATCCGAACTCGTGCAGTAATTATGGATACCTTGCCAACGCCTGCACCAAGTCGGCAAGTTATCGGTTTAGAAAAGGGACAACCCAGCTATCGCATTCTGATTGTTGAGGATAAACTAGAAAATCGGCAGCTTCTAGTTGAGTTGTTAACACCCGTTGGCTTTGAGGTACGGGAAGCGGTAAATGGTCAAGCTGCGATCGAACTTTGGCAAAATTGGTCGCCTCACCTAATTTGGATGGATCTACGGATGCCAATTATGAATGGATTTGAGGCAACCAAACATATTAAAGCAGCAGGCGCTCAAACCCCAATTATCATTGCATTGACCGGAAGCGCATTTGAGGAAGACCGCTTAACAGCGCTGTCCGTAGGTTTTGATGACTTTGTGCGTAAGCCATTTCGGACGAGCGTAATTTTTGAAAAGATGGCTGAATATTTGGGTGTTCGTTATGTTTATGCTGATGAACTAGAAAATCAGGAAAAAGCATCTCAGCCTTCTAACGCTTCATTCATCACACCTAAATTAACGGTTGCAGATTTAAGCGTAATGCCCAGCGACTGGATTGAGCAACTGCATCAGGCAGCACTCCGAATAAATGCTAAAGAAATTCTCATGCTGATTAAACAAATTCCTGAGCAGCACGATCATCTGATCGAGGCACTAACCAATCTCGTAGACTGCTTCTGCTTTGAAGAAATTATTGTATTAGGAAGTACCAAAAAAAGAAATAACCCAAAAAATTAGACGCGCAAAGCGCATTTTATTCATCTTTATTAGAGGTTATTTATCAAGGAAGGCAGGAGGCAGAGGGCAGGAGGCAGGAGGAAAACTGCCCGACGCTCGCGGACTCGCTCTAAGCGTAGCTATGCCGCAGGCTTTACGCTACGCTATCTGTCTCCTGCCCGTGACCGAACGCGAGT